>CALVOU010000011.1 GCA_944350365.1 uncultured Bacilli bacterium | reverse complement strand
TTAATTATCTCACTCCTGCCCAATACAAAAATTTACATTTTCAAAAATAAATTGTCTACTTTTTCTTGACTTATGCAGAAAATGTAAACAATTATACTACTGAAGTAGATCTGAATTAGCTCTTTAAGGTGACCATCATGATTTGTTAAATGGGATGAATCGTTTTATATTTTTTACTTATCTCTTTGAGATAAAGATTTTTTTCTTTCGAATAAGGCCTTTTACTCCTTATATTTCTGATATATAAAATAAGAGAAAAAAACTAAGTAATCTTTAGTTCACTCTGTTAATAATAAATCTAACGGTTTGAGTCAATTTATTCTTCTTCCGTAATCGATTTAATATTTTTATTATTGTAGGTTAACCCTTGCTCTTTGGCAACTTCTTGAATCTTTTCTAAAGAAGCAAGCTCATTAATTTTCATTGTTAAACTTTCATTTTTCTTCTCTTGTGTATCGATAGATTTCGTTAATTTTTCTACTTCAAAGTTCACTTCAGAAAGTGTAGCTTGTGAAAATACTAAGGCAAAGGGAGTAAGCAACACTAACACAAGAGTAAAAGTATAGATTAATCGTTCAAATTTAGACATCTTTAATCTTTTTTTAATCTTTTTCATTGGTTCCAACTCCTTTTCTTTTTTTTATTTTATTCTTTCGATAACACGTAATTTTGAAGAGCGACTTCGATTATTGGCTTCTATTTCTGCATCCGTTGGCGAAATAGCGTGAGTAGTTACTAACCGGTAGTCAGGTAAATAAGATTCTGGAATATTAGGAAGTCCTTTTACCATATCATCAACTGTGGTTAATTGTTTAAAGGTATTTTTTACTATTCTATCTTCTAAAGAATGAAAAGTAATTACAGAAAGACGTCCCCCTACTTTTAAGAGGCTAGTGGCATCTAAAATACTCTGTTCTAAAATATCTAATTCGTGGTTAACTTCGATTCTAATGGCTTGAAATACTTTCCTAGCTGGATGTTTATCCCGTTTGGCTTTTTCTGGGATACTTCTTTTGATAATTTCAACTAACTCTAGAGTAGTTTTAATTGGTTTTTCCCCGCGAGCTAGGACGATGTTTTTGGCGATACTACGGGCATATTTTTCTTCCCCATAGCGAAAGAAAATATCCGTTAGTTGTTCTAAGGTATACTGATTAACTACATCATAGGCACTAAATTCTTTTTCTTGATCCATTCTCATATCTAAGGGTGCATCTTGATGATAACTAAAGCCACGCGCTGCCTCATCCAGTTGCGGACTAGATACACCAAGATCAAAGAGAATACCATCTACTTGGTCGATGTTTCTTTCTTTTAATTTTTCCTTCATCATACAGAAATTACTCTTGATGATTTCGTAGCGATTACTGATTGTCGATAATTTCTTTTCCGAATGGGAAATTGCTTCTTGGTCTTGATCGAAGGCGAATAAGTACCCCGTTTTTATTCTTTTTAATATTTCACTCGAGTGTCCGGCATAGCCTAAAGTCGCATCGACATAAATGCCATCTTCTCGAATCGATAAACTGTCGATTGATTCTTTTAACAAAACACTAACATGCATAATATCACCAACTATCCCTATTAGGAGAAAATAATCCTTCTGCCATTTCTGATAATTTTTCTTCGTTTTCAGAAATAAATTTCTCCCATTTTTCTTGCTGCCATATTTCCATCCGGTCCCCTACACCGATGATTACACAATCTCTAGTTAAACCGGCATAGTTAGATAATACGCTAGGAATACGGATTCGACCTTGTTTATCTAATTCACAAACTGTAGCGCCTGATAAGAAGAAACGAATAAAACTACGGGCATCTTTTTGGGTAAAGGGAAGTTTTTCTAATTTGGCAATTAATTCTTCCCACACTTCTTTAGAGTAACCAAAAAGACAGTTATCCAACCCTCTAGTCAAGATAAATTCTTCTTTTAAACTATTTCTAAACTTCGTTGGGATAATCAATCTCCCTTTTTCATCGAGCGAATGATGATATTCCCCCATTAGCATCGATTCCATCATAATCCCCCACTTTTTACCACTATCAACCACTACTTACCAATATAATATATCTTTATCTTCATTTTCGCAAAGTTTTTCTACCAGAAAATAAAAAAAATACACAACTTTACATAAAATTGTGTAAATTTTTCTTTTTTTAGTGAAGATCACGATGTAGTGTTTTTTTTGTAATCACTTCATTTAGATAGTTAAGGAATTCGTCTTTCGCTAAGGTATGAGTTTCTTCACTACCGTGAATTCGGTAACTGATCGTTTGATTTTCGATTTCTTGATTACCAATAATTAACGTAATTGGAATCTTCCTCGTTTGGCTATCCCGCATTTTGTATCCTAGTTTTTCGTTACGCTCATCTAATTCTACACGAATATGGTTACTTTCTAACCAATTCTTTAATTCTTTTGCGTAATCGAGATGATATTCGATATTGACTGGGATAATATTCACTTGCGTTGGCGCTAACCAAACAGGGAAAATGCCTTTTGTCTCTTCGATTAAGAAAGCCATAAAACGATCGATTGTACCTAAAATAGCCCGGTGAAGCACAACTGGTCTTTTCTTACTTCCGTCTTTATCGATATAAGTTAAATCGAATTTCTCAGGAAGAAGGAAATCTAACTGACAAGTCGATAAAGTTACTTCGTGACCAATCGCCGTTTTTACTTCGACATCTAGTTTTGGCCCATAGAAAGCTGCTTCCCCTATCGCTTCGAAATAATCGATATGTAAATCATCTAATACTTTTCTAAGCTTACTCTCGGCTTTATTCCACATTTCATCATCTGGAAAATATTTTTCGGTATCTTCTGGATCCCTTAATGATAAGCGGAATGAATAATTATTTAAGCCAAAATCACGATATACATCCAAAATCAAATTTACCACTCGCGCAAATTCTTCTTCGATTTGATCAGGGGCAACGAAAAGGTGAGCATCATTTTGACACATGCAGCGAACACGTTCCAAACCACATACTGCCCCACTTGCTTCATAACGGAAGTCAGTAGCTAATTCGCCAATTCTAATCGGTAAATCACGGTAAGAATGAAGAGAATTTTTATAAATTAACATATGGTGTGGACAGTTCATTGGTCTTAGTACGTATTCTTCATCATCGACTTTCATTCTTGGGAACATATTTTCTTTATAGTGATCCCAGTGACCACTAATTTTATATAGATCGGTAGTCGCTACGCATGGAGTATAGACATGGTGATAGCCCAAAGCTACTTCTTTTTCGACGATATAGTTTTCTAGTAACCTTCTAACGGTAGCACCATTTGGTAACCACATCGGAAAACCTGGACCTACTAACTCATGAGTCATGAAAATATCTAATTCTTTTCCTAATTTACGGTGATCTCTTTGTTTTGCTTCTTCTAATAAAGCTAAATGTTCTTCTAAGTCTTTTTCATTATCAAAGCATACGCCATAAATCCGTTGTAACATCTTATTTTTTGCGTCTCCTTTCCAGTAAGCACCACTTACTTTCAAGAGTTTAAAATGCTTAAGCTCTTTGGTGTTTTCGACATGTGGTCCACGGCAAAGGTCAGTGAAATCTCCTTGTGTATAACAACTGATTGTCGTTTCATTTTCATCCATTCTCTCGATTAAATCTAGTTTATATGGGTCATCATGAAACATCTTTAGTGCTTCTTCTTTCGTTAGTTCGTGTCGAACAATATTCTTAGCGGCTTTCGCACCTTTTTTCATTTCTTTTTCGATTTTAGCTAAATCTTCTTCTTTAATTACCGCATCTCCTAAATCGATATCGTAATAGAAACCTTCTTCGATAACGGGTCCTACCCAAAATTTAGCTTCTGGGTATAAATGTTTTACTGCTTGGGCAAGTAAATGCGCACAAGAGTGATTTAATTTATTTAATCTTTCGTTTTCCTTTATTTCCATGATACATCTCTCCTTCTTCACTGATATCTAGTTCTATTTTAGCTAATACTTCTTGTTCGGTTTCTGTAGACATTTCACTAAAGATTCTTCTTTCTAACGATGCTTTAGCTAGTTCGTAGAATGGATTATCCTGATAGATTAGCCCTTCCCATACTTTTTCAGGAGCTAACCTTTCGATGGCTTCTTCCAAATCTAAAAGCGAACAATTAGCTAATCGTTCTTCAATCAAAGAACATAGTGGTTTTTTATTATCACATACTATTTTTAGTAGATAATCGAGATCAAGTAAATCGACTACTTGCGCTAACAATTGATAATCGATCATACTACGATGTTCCAAATAGCGATGAACAAAAGCTTTTTGGTAGACATCGTGTTTTACTCTTTTTCTTACCGCGGGAATTTGTTGAACTGTATTTAACTCGATGATTTTACGAGCAATTACTTGAAGAGAATCGCCATTTTCTAATATCCGTTTTACAATGATTTCTTCGATAAAAAACATCGTATCTTTTATCTGTTTTATCCTCTGTTCTAGAAAAATCGATGATTCGTCTAATAGTTTTGCTTCTAAACGAATGCATTCTATCTGGTACTGCTCTAACCGCGTAAATAAAGCGTTAGTTGGTAAATTAGTAATACACGATCTTTGATTATTTTTCATATTTTCTCCTTGAGTATTTTTATTTACTTCAAAAATAAAAGCTCCTTACAACTTATTCTTGTAAGGAGCGAAATCATCCCGCGGTACCATCCTGTTTTCTCACTTGATTTATGGGTAACGGCACTTGCCGGGAATCCGATTAAGGTCCAACTAAAGAGTAGTAATTTCTCCTTTTGATTATCTGTTTTCACCAACCACAGACTCTCTTTAAACCAAGAAGGAGAAATCTCGTCTCTCATCACTGCTTTTTATATATTCATCATAGCACTTTTCATTAATTTGTCAATAAATTTTTCTTAATCTTGAGAAATTAGCGTAACTTTTATCTTACCATGTCCAGAATTAGCTCCACTTTCCATTGCGGTATTGGTAAAGGCTAATCCGGTTAGAGAAACATTACCGATCGGCTGCATATCTCCATTTACAGCAACACAACCTGGATGTCCAGATATGAAGGATGATCCTCCTCCTCCTCCACCAGCCACAAGGGTTGTATTCGAACCAGCACCGCCACCGTACCAGCCGCCTCCGCCTCCTTGAGACCAAATGCAATATTCACCACTACAGTTACCACTATTACTTCCACCACCAAAGTAGAAAGAACCAGCCCCAGACACATACCAAATATTGTTATAATTATTTACTGATGTCTTTCCGCCAGAACCAGCTGCGTTTGCTTTACCACCTTCACCAGTACGCGCAAAGCAACCGTTTTCATAATTTTGATAACCGCTCTCTTCTGGACAAGAAAGACTTTGATCATAATAGCCATCACCGCCGGCCAAACCGCCACCATAACCATAGCTATCGCCTGATGAAGAGCCACCTCCGGCTCCGCCACCTCCGGCAACCATAATCCGTCGTTTATAAGCATATTCACTTTGTTCGTTCACTGTTCTAATATCCGTTGCGCCACCACCGCCACCAGTATTGTAGGCAGCTACACGACTACCAGGAGCTCCACCACCATTATAACCGCCGGCACCTCGCTGTGGTTGACCGCCGATAAACATATAAAGTACATCTCCGGCATTTAGATGGATCGTACCTTTTGTGTATCCACCTTTACCACCGTTACTACCACTTCCTTGTGCACCCCATAATTCAAATTGATAATCTCCACTATACGGAGTTGTCCATACCTGAACAGCCCCATCTGTTCCATCACTACCGTTATAACTATAGTTCCAACTCATATTAGGAATTGTTACCGAATTTTGTTTATAATAGCCACCATTCTCTGCATTATCATAAGCATATAAATTAACCCGATATTCTTGTCCATAATGTTTAAATGTAGGTGGTGTTATATCACATCGATAAGCATTAGCGCTACTATCCCAAGTCGCATCAAACCAATGCCAATTACTAAAATTACCTTCTTGGGTTGATGTTGAGCATTGGACACGGTTTATTCCTGAAGCATTATCACTAACTTGAATATAAAGTTTAGCAACTTCAGCTGTTACATCACCCCACCACCAATTACTATGAATAGGATTTTCTGTGTCCATATGAATATGATGATCACTAGTCCAATTACTTTTATTTCCTGCAGCATCTACTGCTCTAAATCTTGTTGTACAACTACTAAGACCATTCCAAGGAATGAAACTACTTCCTGTTGTTGTATTAGCTACATTATCTCCATCCCAATCGACTTCATAATAAGCAATAGAGATATTATCAGTAGAAGAAATCGTTAAATTGTAATTATTTTTCCAACTGCAAGTATTACTTCCACTATTATAAGTAACTGTCGGAACAGTTGGCGCTTGAGTATCCATATGGATATGATGATTGCTAGTCCAAGCGCTTTTATTTCCAGCAGCATCTACTGCTCTAAATCTTGTTGTACAACTATCAAAACCGTTCTCAGGAATAAAGTTACTATTGACAGTTCGATCACTAACACCGTCGCCGTTTGTATCCATTTCATAGTGATCTACTCCAATATTGTCACTTGAAGAAATAGTTAAATTATAATTATTTTTCCAACTACAAGTATTGCTTCCGCTATTATAAGTAACTGTCGGAACAGTTGGAGCTTGGGTATCCATATGAATGTGCTGACTATCAGAGAAAGTCCCTCTGTTTCCTCCTAAATCGACTGCTCTAAATGTCGCATTACAACTAGAAAACTCATTAGGTGGTGTCCACTCAGATCCAGTTGTTCCATAATAATTACCATCTATATAAATCTCATAGTAAGCGACCTCAATATCATCTGTTGCGCTTAATTGCAATTTATAGTTATTTTTCCAAGAATGACTATTACCACCTGATATATAGGTCACTGTAGTTTTTGTTGGTGCCTCATTGTCTAGATAAACTTCAAAATTGATTTCTTCACTTTGATTATTACTATTATCAATAGTTTTTAAAGCGACATTTCCCCAAATACTTTCATTTTCTGTATACCTAGTGGTTGCTTTAGTTGTAGTAATCACTCTATCACTTGTATCTGTTGAACCACGATATCTGATTTCTTTTACTCCTGATCCATCTAAGTTTGGATACCTACTACGACATGTTGTACCTAATACACAGGCGTAATCCCGACTGGTAATTTCCATGATAATACTTCGCGAAGTAACATTAATATTTCCGTTGCTGTTTCTACCTTTATATTCCGTACCGTCAGGATATGTTAATTTTACACTTGGTCTTTCTGGGGCGACCTTATCAACTACCCTTACTACGGTAGGATTAGTACTCTTATAACGGTATACCCATCTTACATTCGTTGTACCTAAAACCGTAGTATCAATTGTCTTTGGTGTTGAATCAAGATTATCGGTAATTAATGTTCTCGTTCCGTTTTGTACTGAATATACTTTTGCTTGTGGTAAGGTCAAATCATCGCCCTGTCGAATTTCGGTTGGAAAACTTTCTACTTCAATCACATAGTTTTTAGTTTCTCCTTGATTTCCTACCATATTACATACTTCTTCACTAGAGGAGTAATTGTCTCCACATTTTAAGCAAACATAATAATCATATTTATCTTTGTCTGTTTTTTCTACAATAACATTCGCATCACACGGGTTGCCATCTTCGTCATCAATATTAGTTATATATTTGTTATCAATAAGCTCTTTGCCAATAACATTAGTGGTATTTCCAATTTCTCGTGGATATAAACTTCGGTAGTCGATCAAATAATCGCGAGTGGCGTTCAATACACTGTTTTCTAACGATTTATAATATTCTAGGGTTCCTCTTTTCATGTACCCAACAACGGCAGGAATAGCTATTCCTAGTAGTATTCCCAATATGGTAACTGTTGCTAACAATTCAATTAAAGTAAATGCATTTTTCTTTTTCACTATGACCGACCCCTTTTATTATTTCATTATTAGTATATCATTCTCTAAAAAAATTGGAAAGAAAAAATTGGTAAATTAAAGAACTGTCATTTTTTATTTTCAACAGTTCTTTTACTCTACTAATAAATAATCACCCAAGGATCACTTGCAGTTCCGCTACCTGTAGCTAAAGTTGAACCGTTTAAAGTAATGACTGGACGAATACCACTTGTAACCACGCCTTCATGATTTGCTCCTCCGGTATAGAAAATCGGACAAATATCTGCTGGATTACCGGTACCAGTATCTAGTGTTCTGGAATCAGTCACACAATAATTACCATCATCTCCAACGTGGTACTTTTGACGACTAATTAAATAATATATATTATTCGTTCTACCTATTCCCGTAGAACTTTGACTTGTCGCAGCGTTCATTCCATTTAAATCGGTTATATAAACTGTCCTTTCCCAACATTTAACCCGTGCACCGTGAAAATCACACCAGCCAGATGGATCTGATGGACTTGTAGGATTAGTTCCTACATGTCTAGCAGATAGTGCGTATCTACCATCCATGTATGCCCTTGAAATGCTATTTAAAGTGTCATAAATATTGTTAATTCCAGCATAACCACGGAGAGTGATATTGGCAGTAATTTGATCACTAATAATTTGAAGGCCGTAAGAAGAATTATTGTATAGTACTCGCCAACTTCCTGCATAATTACTTGGAATAACGGTTTGATTTCCATAGCCATTTAATGAACTTGGAGATACATAACTAGTCGAAGGTGGTCTATAAATAACATAATCACCTGGTTTTGCCACTTGAGAAAGTGCATATCCTTTTGGTGGGATTTTTACTGAAGTTCTACTATAGTAGCCACCATTACCAGCATTGTCATAAATATATAAGTCTGTTTGATAAGTCTCATCATAATGATTAAAAGTATTTGGAGTAATATCACAACGATAAGCATTAGCTCCTGCGTCCCAAACCGCATTATACCAATACCAATTATTATACCCACCTGATTGGGTCGCAGTTGGACATTGGATACGATTAATCCCAGAAGCATTATCGCTTACTTGAATATATAATCTAGCTACTTGAAAATTCACTTCTCCCCACCACCATGAGGTACGAGTAGGAATTTCAGTATCCATATGGATATGATGGCCATCAGAAAAAGCTCCTTTATTTCCAGCTAGATCAACTGCTCTAAACGTCGTCGTACAATTACTGAAATTGTTTGGTGGTGTCCATTCAGACCCAGTCGTTCCATAATAATTACCATCTATATAAATCTCATAGTATGCTACCTCAATATTATCTGTTGCATTTAATTTTAATTTATAATTATTTTTCCAACTACAACTATTACTACCTCCTAGATAAGTAACCGTTGTTTTACTCGGCGCTTCATTATCTAAATATATTTCGAAGTTGATTCCTTCACTTATATTATTACTGTTATCTACCGCTTTTAAATTTACATTTCCCCATAAAGTCTGGTTTTCCGTATATCTTGTCGTTGTATTTGTCGTTGGAATTACTCGATCAGCCGTGTCTGTTTCACCACGATACCTAATTTCTTTTATTCCCGATCCTTCCAATTCTGGATACCTACTTCGACATGTTGTTCCTAAAACACAAGCATAATCTCGAGTAGTAATTTCCATTAAAATACTCTTCATTGTGACATTAATATTTCCATTAGCATTTTCTGCTTTGTATTCTGTTCCATCGGCATACTGTAATTTTACTGTCGGCGTTTCAGGTGCTACTTTATCTACTACTCTGACTGACTTAGGATTAGTACTCTTATATCGATATACCCATCTTACATTCGTTGTTCCTAAAACTGTTGTATCAATTGTTTTAGGGGTTGATTCGAGGTTATCGGTAATTAACCTTTTTACACCGCTTTCTACCTCGTACACTTTGCCATTAGGTAAAACCAACTCGTCACCTTGCCTAACTTCAGTTGGGAAACTTTCTACTTCAATGGTATAATTTCTAGTTGTTCCTTGGTTGCCATCCAGGTTACACTCTTCATCACTCGATGAATAGTTATTTCCACACTTTAAGCATACGTGATAATCGTATTTATCTTTATCTGTCTTTTCGACAATTACTGTCGCATCACACGAATTACCATCTTCATCATCAATATTTGTAATATATTTATTATTAAGAAGTTCTTCACCACTAATAGTTGCCGTATTACCAATTTCTCTAGGATATAGACTTCGATAGTCGATTAGATAGTCTCTAGCTGAATTTAATACACTGTCTTCTAAAGAATGATAATAAGTTTCCTTTCCTTTATTCATGTATCCCATGACAGCAGGAATAGCAATTCCTAATAAAATACCTAAAATCGTTATTGTCGCTAGTAACTCAATTAAAGTAAATCCATTATTCTTTTTTCTCATATTTACTCCATATTATTCTTTATAAAACAAGTATATCTCTCTCTTATGGTATATGCAACTATATTTCTATCTAATTCAGAATAGAAAGTGTAAGGAACGTAAAATTATAATGTACTATCTTTTTCCGATTAGTACAATTTCTTATGTCAAGTATTCATTCGAGAATAAATCAGAAAATATTTATTTTGTATTTTATTCTATATGTAATGGTTAAGCATTTCTATTGTCTTCTATTTCGACTAGTTAAACAAAAGTCTTTGGTCAAGAAACGAATTCTTTCGATGATTCTTCTTGCTTTTAATTTGTCTACCCCGGCATTGGTAGTACTAAAATGCTCTTCTAATTGTTTTAAATCTAGGTTTGAAGTAAAGAAAGTAGGTAGTTTTTCATCCATTCTATACTGAAGCAAAGTTCCAATAATTTCATCTCTTGCCCAGGATGTTAAGTTTTCAGCTCCAATATCATCCAACAATAGTAGGGGAACCTTTTTTATATACTCATATTTTTCTTCAAAATCACTATCAAACGAAGATTTTAATACTCTTAAAAATTCCGGAACATAAATCATTGCACTATGAACACCTCTTTTGGCCAATTCGTTAAACAAAGCGGCAATCAAATAAGATTTACCAGTACCAAAACTACCATGTAGATAAATACCTTTAGGTTTTTCTTCCTCTTCATAATGATCGAGAAATTCTTTAAAATATTTGATCACTTCTAGACGATTTTTATCATCTTTTTCTACTTTTCGAAAAGAAGCTTCTTTAATCATTTTAGGTATTTCAAAAAGTAATATATTATTTTTATAAGCATTATCTTGTAGCTTTTTCTCTTGATAAGGGCAAACTTGATACTGAAAAATTAAGCCATTTCCTCTGACTATAGGCGTATATAAGTAGCCATTAATTTTATTCTTACACATTTCTAAGCTTGAACAATGACGACAATGTTCCGCCTCAATAGAAGCATCTTCTAAATTAGAAGTATACTTCATTAATACTTCATCAGGAAGAGATAATTTGGCTACCAAGTGATTAAAAATAGGATCGTTTAATTTCTTTATCCAATTTTGTTTTAAAGCATTCACTTCTTTTTCACTAAAAGTAAATAGTTCTTGAATATTTCTCATTTTTACTCCTCACCTTCATTACTAATTGAACTTAGAAGTTGATCTAGTTCACTAACTTCTTCTTCTGACATCTCTTCATTTTTTAATTCTTTATCAAACCAATCAGGAACTACTTCTTCTTTCGTAGCCGTTTTAGATTTAACCGTTTGATTTCTATTTTTGCTTTCTAATTGACGTTTTAGTTTTTTATGTTCTTTTTCACTAATCTTCATTGCTTCTTCCACAGTTTCAATATTTAATCGTTTCCATTGACCGGCTATGGTATCAACGTAACTTTTTGTCAATTTTTGATTATTAATCTTTAGCACATATGCAATTAAAACATTAACTACTCCTGGATTCATTTTTTGATCTACCAACAAATTTTCGATTAGACGAAGATCCCGTAAAGATGGCTCTCCTGTTTTATATTTGCTTCTTAAAAAATCATAGGGGGTGACAGATTCAAAGGTATATACCATTTTCGCCCATTTAGAATGATCTCCTTCTGGTGATTTTAAGTATTCTGGTTGTTTAGAATAAATTAAAGTTGGTAATTTACCATTATTTTCGAATTGATAGAAATTCCGACAACTTTTTCTTAATTCTACTTTATCTACTAGTCCCTTTTCATTTAGGGAATTTCTCACTAATCCCTGCATAGTATAATCATCAATTCCGTAAGCGTAAGCTAAAGAGTTAATTAATTCCTTAGTATCGTCGTTAAAACATCTAGGACTTACCATATTACTAGGTATACTAGAGATCAATAGTTCAAAATCGATTTTTGAATCAATTCTAATTTTACTGGTTGCTTCTTTCATGATATTTTCGTTTTCAATAAAGACATTTCCAGAAACTGGTGAAAATACTTGGTCAAAACGACAAGTAATATCTTCAAAATCTTTTAGATGGATCCGTGGCACTTTGAAGAAATCGACAATTTTATCATATTCTTTTTTTCCTAAATTATTGTACAAGACAATATTTAATACTGGATGATTCAAAAACTCTGAGGCTGGCATAGGTGAATAGATTAAGTATACATAATTATTATTGTTTGCTTGATCTTTTTTGAAATAAGTGCGTAGTAGTCCTACTGCTTCTAATTTTTTTCTAGCAATAACAATTTTTTCTAGTTTTAGTTGCATCGTACTCATTAGATGATGGTGCGTCAAATCATCGCTCATCACTTCACGCTTATCTAAATCATCAATTAATGTGAAGTACAAGCTAGTGGCTGTATAGCCAATAATTGGTTGGTAAAGCATGGTAATTAATTTACGATCAAATTCCTTCAAAACTGTCTTGTTAATCACTGTATATGTGTCAGCTGGTAAAATCGTTTTCTCTTCCATGTCAGTACCTCCTCTAATGCAATATTATTATAACCCGTTAATGAAAAAAAAAGAAGATAAAAACGAATTTCTTCTTCTTATTATTAAAAAGGGATTAATCAATTAAATCCTTTATTCTGTATTTCTTTTTTAAATCAATAATTGCCAGAAAGAGTTAACGTCTACTTTTAGCAAGAATAATAATAAAATAGAAAATACGATAAATGGCCCATAAGGAACTACCTTTTCTTTATTTGTAATATATAAGCTTAAAGCAATAGGTAAGGCAACTACACTAGAAATAAAAATAACTAATATTCCCAGTATCGTTCCTAGGGATAATCCTGCGATGAACATCAACTTAATATCCGCTCCGCCCAGGCTTTCGCGTTTAAATAAAAAGTCGCCTAGTAACATGATGCCATACATAATCCCAAACAATAAAACACCCGATCCAAGTGCCATCAACCCTTCTTGGTATCCTCTTCCCCAAAAAGTGGCACCCGCAATAATTAAACCAACGATTGCTGTTACTTCATCAGGAATAATTAAATATGTTAAATCACTAACGATCACAATACTGAATAAAGAAGATAAGCTAAGAGAAATGACTAGTTGATAACTAAAACCAAACGAATAATAACTAACGGCAAATAACACCCCCGTTAATACTTCGATAAACGGATAAAAAAAAGAGATAGCGTGATGACAGTGTCTACACTTTCCTCTTTGAAATAAAAAGGAAAAAATAGGAATTAATTCCCCTATCGATAAAGTATGATGACAATTCGGGCAATAGGAGTGCTTCGGATATATAATAGATTCATTTTTCGGAAGACGATACCCCACTACATTATAGAAGGAACCTAAAACGGTTCCTAAAATGAAAAAGAGAATTATGTAATAAAGTTCCATGCTATTTTCCCTCCACTCTTTTTACATACTGCCAACAGCACTATATAAGTCAAACATCGGAATGATAATAGATAAGAGAATAAAACCTACTGATACCGCCAAAAAACAAATCGTAATTGGTTCAATCAAACTTTTTACTTGTGTGACGGTATTTCTATGTAAATTGGCATAATGAATAGAAACTTTTTCCATCATTATTGCTAATTGACCCGTTGATTCACCGGTTACCAACATTTCATAAGCAACAACTGGAAAGGCCCATTGACCTTTAAATGATTCTGATATTTTACCACCTTTACTTAGCGTGTTCATAGTATTTGCAATAATGTCTTTATATATTTCGTTATTCGATATTTTGGAAAGAATCGCCATACTATCTGTAATATGTACACTGTGACTTAATAATTGAGCAAATGTTTTGGTGAACATAGTAACTTCATTGTAAATAATTATTTTTCCAATAACGGGTGTTTTCATAAGAAAGGTTTGAACTCCTCTCCTAAATGATTTCACATTTTTATAGGCAAAAATGAAAGCAACAACAATAACAATCAAACCCAGTAGAATCCATATATAGTTTTTTCCTAAAAAATTACTTGCCGCAACTGTAATTTGAGTGATTATTGGTAAACCCGCTTCAGCATCTCGAAACATATCGATAAATGAAGGAACAACCCAAATTAACACGAAAGCAATTACTAGAATTGACATAATTAAAACGATAGATGGATAAGTAAGAGCAGATATCATCTGCTTCTTAGTATCTTCAATGCTAGTATAATACTCACTCATCTCATCTAGAGTAGAAGGTAAATCTCCCGTCATTTCGGAAGCTTTCACCATGTTAATTAATAACCGTGGAAAAACATCGCTTTGGTTTTCTAACGCTTTACTGAAGTCTTCGCCCGCAACTAGGTCATAAATGATTCGTTCGTAAATTTTTTTCTTAGCTGGCTTCACCGTTTGTTTGGCTAAAATACGTACAGAGTCAATCAATGGAATTCCTGCTTTAATGTAAGTAGAAAGCTGAGTTAACGCAAAGCTCAACTCTCCAGTAGTTAATTTATTACCAAAAAGAGAAATATTGACATTTAAAAGACTCTTTTTTTGAGCTTCAATACTAATTATCGTATAACCTTCACCAGTCAGAAAAGCCTCTACTTCGCTTCTTGCTTTAGCATCAAACGAGCTCTTAATTGTTTGACCAGCTTCGTTTTTTACTACATAGTTAAACGTAACAAGATTATTTTTTTCTTCTGGTGATGTTTCTTCTAAAACTTTACTTTTCTCACCCTCGAAAGACACAGTATTTTTCAATGCCTCGTTCATTAAATCTTCATTCGTAGTATTCTTTTTTTGAACTTTGATATTTTTCTTATCGTTTTTATCCATCTTTTTGAACAATCTAACTGGAGCGGTAAAAATTTTTTTAATTCCATGATATATAGATATAAAAATATTCATCATTACACCCACTTTATTCTTTATCTTTTTCTTATAACAGTATAACATATCCCTCAAGTTTTTGAAAACTTTTTTCATGAAAAAACATATAATATTGTAAAAGGAGTGATTGAAATGAATCCGGGAAGTTTCTATAACCCCTATTTATATTCGACAAGTTCTCCAATGTTTAAAGCTTCTGGTGGGCTATTTTCTAAAGGATTACTTAAAGGAGCAAACTGGAGTGGTTTTTTGACTACAGCGGGAAAAACACTAAATGTCATTAATCAAGCGATTCCTGTTTTTTATCAAGTTCGCCCGATTATTCAGAATGCGAAAACGATGTTTCGGGTTCTAGGTGCGGTTAAGAGCTCTGACAGAAGTGAAAAAGTGGCAACTCCTACTAGCCCACAAACACAAGCCAATCAACAGATGACTACCTCTACTACTGATCAGACAGTCCAAACAACTTCAACTGTTTCAACAAATATTCAGCCAACAATCGAAGATAATGGGCCTACCTTTTTCTTATAGGGTGATAAAATCGTATTAAGCATTTTTAATTTTTGTTTTAATTGAAACCTTCTCTTTATATATTTCTTAGGTAGAATGGCAAGTAACTGTTCAGTTACTTCTTTTTGCTTGGTCAAATAAGTAATAAATAAAGGAGCTTTTTCTTGGAGTAAAAGAGGACCAAATAAGTACTCTTTTTTTGAATAACGTTTCTTCCCTTTGGTAAATTCTATAATCGGATAGATAAAATTGTGGTCTAAGACTAATGTTTCTCGTTCGATTTTATAACCTAGCTTAACGATTTCTTTTCTGACAAATTCGACGTCATTATTAGGAGATAGAATTATTTTCTTTACTCTTTTTAAACGTGGTGTCTGATATTTTAAAATACCAACCATTAAAGCTCCACCCATTCCAGAGATCACAATTGTATCGATATCTTCTTCGATTGGTTCGATACCATTTCCTAATTTTAATGTGATTTTAGCTTGTAGTTGATATTTCTTTACATTTTCTGTTGCTTGTTTAAGTGGTCCTTCTTTGGCATCAGATGCGATAATTCGAAGATCTTTTCTATTTTGTGCTAGATAAATATCTAATAATGCGTGGTCACATCCGACATCGATAAGATGATCTCCATCATCGATAAACGTGGCTAGTGCCAATAAACGTTGATTAATTTTTACTTTCATATTTACCTCTATTCTTATTTTTGTATGATTTTATTTTATCATCTATCTATATATCTCGCCAATACTTTTAGGATTAAGTGCTTTTTATTCTATTGAGCAAAAAAAAGATCTCTTAGTTTGTTAAGAAATCTTTTAACTTTCTACTTCTTGATGGATGACGTAATTTACGAAGCGCTTTGGCTTCAATCTGACGAATTCTCTCGCGAGTGACACCAAAGATTTGTCCGACTTCTTCTAGTGTTCGACATTGACCATCATCTAGTCCAAAACGAAGGCGAAGTACTCTTTCCTCACGATCCGTTAAAGTAAGTAAGACGCCACTTAGTTCTTCTTTCAACAATTCTACCGTAGCGTATTCTTCTGGTGACATCGTTCGCTCATCTTTGATAAAGTCTCCTAAATGAGAATCATCTTCTTCACCAATTGGGGTTTCTAGAGAGACTGGATCTTGACTAATTTTATAAACTTCTCTGACTTTTTCAATAGAGATGCCTAATTTTTTGGCGATTTCTTCATCAGTAGGTTCACGATTTAACTCTTGAGTCAATTGTCTTTGAACACGGGCTAATTTGTTGATTGTTTCTACCATATGAACTGGAACACGAATCGTACGAGCTTGATCCGCTATCGCTCTAGTGATTGCCTGTCTAATCCACCAAGTCGCATAGGTAGAAAACTTATACCCTTTCGTAGGATCGAATTTATCGACCGCTTTCATTAAACCGATATTTCCTTCTTGAATTAAATCAAGGAAGAGCATTCCACGACCAACATAACGTTTAGCGATGGATACAACTAATCGAAGATTAGACTCTGCAAGCATACGTTTAGCGTACTCATCCCCTTGTTCAGCTCGTTTAGCGTATTCAAACTCTTCATCTGAAGTCAACAAATTGATTCGTCCGATTTCTTTTAAATACATCCTAACAGGATCGTTGATCTTGATATCTTTAGATAGTGTTAGGTCTTCGATATCTAGGAGGTCTTCGCCACCTGCCACATCATTTTCACCATCTTCTTCCCCATTTTCGTCGGAAGTAATTTCAATGTGATTATCTACTAGAGTATTATACAAATCATCTAGTGAATCACTATCGACATCTAGTCCTCTTAATTCATCAGCTAATTCTTCATAAGTGATAAATCCTTTTTGTTTTCCTTTTTCTAGTAATGTTTTTTTTCGTTCTTCAAATGTTTTAATTTCCTTTGCCATTTTGATCAACTCCCCATTTTTAACTTTCTAATTTTCTCTGCTATTTTAGCTTGTTCTAAAGGATCGAATGTTTCTCTCATCATTTTCTGTAACCGTTTTCGTTCTTGGTTTACACTATTTTCTCTCATCACTTTGACATAGTCTAAAATAACATTATCCTCTACTTCATCGCTTAAATCCATGGTCAAAACTTGTTTTAATATTTCTAACAGTTCTGGTTTATCTTGTAAATAAGTATAAAAATCTGCGATCTGAATCGTACCATATATTTTATTATAATAAATAATCTCTGATGCTAAAAATCTTTGTTTTTCTGTCAAAAAAAAGATTTCTCCAGCTTCAAACAATTGCCGTGCTGTCTGATTGGTTAGCATATAATATAATAGAGAAAGAGTAGCCAAAGTATATTTGTTACTTTTGATGGTTTTCTTTTCATTAGGAATTGATGTCTCTAGTGGTGGTGATGATTTTTCTTTTTCTAATAATACCAATAATCTTTTTTCTAGGGTATTATACCCTATATCGAACTCTTTGGCAAGCGTTTTTAATATTAATTCGCGACGAATTTCGTCATTTATCTTACTAGTTTCCACAATTACACTATTGATATAATGGGCAATTTCTTCGTCACTATTTAAATTTATGCCTCTTTTTAGCGATTTTATTTTATAATCACTGAAAAAAACTGCATTCTTCACGAGCCGAGTAAATTCTTCTTTTCCATATTTTAATATATAGTCATCGGGATCTAAATCTTCACTAAGTTCAACTACTCTCACTTCGCAACCCATTTTTTCTAGTTCTTCTCCGTTGGTCAAGGTAGCTTTTCTTCCCGCTTCGTCACCGTCAAAACATAAAATCACATGATCAGATAATCGTTTGATCAGTTCTGCCTGTTCCTTAGTCATTGCTGTTCCCATCAAGGAAACGACATTGTCAATTCCTATGGTAATCGAGCGAATGGCTGCCATAAACCCTTCCATGACGATAACACTCTTTTTCTTTCTAACTGATTCTCTAGCATCAAAATAATGATATAGAGTATTTCCTTTTTGAAAGATTGGTGTTCCTTTAGTATTAACATATTTATTTTCTTTTATTCCGTCATAGCGTCGTCCGGAAAAGCCCACGATTCTACCACTTAAATCTTGAAGCGGAAACATAATTCTAGAATTATACAGATCTTTATCATAAGAGGCTAACCCAATTTGATTTAAAGTATTTAAATCATAACCTTTTTTGGTCAATAATTGGATCAAATCGTTAGTTGTATCTAGACTTAGACCAATTCCAAACGTTTTTATCATTTCGTCGTCGATTTTTCGACCAGCTAGGTATTCTTTCGCTTTTTTTCCATAATTTGTCTGTAAATTATTCTGATAATACTTTTGCGCGATCTCATATATCCCATAATATTTATCTTGTTCAGAGTGACTTTTTGTATGACTAAACCCTTTTAATTCCACCCCTGCTTTATCCGCTAACATTCTAAGAGCTTCTTTAAAAGAAATATGTTCATAGTCTTGGACGAATTGAAAAACATTCCCACTTGCCCCACAGGAGAAACAACGATAAATTTGTTTTTCCCTAGACACACTCATCGAGGGATTCGTATCATCGTGAAAAGGACAGACACCGAAAAAGTTCTTTCCTTTTTGGGTAAGAGGAACATATTCGCCAACGATATCGACGATATCAACTTTACTCCGAATTTCTTGAATAGCATTCATTTCTTGTTGTTCGTTCAATCTCGTCACCTTCTTTTTTTAAAACATTAATTATTATATCACTAATTCGACGTATTTTTCCAATTGTTTTTTGATATAATATAAATATGAAAAAAAATAGAAAAAAAATCCTCGTCAAAGCGACAATTCTTTTCCTACTCGCTTTCCCTACTCATTTTGTCTTTGAGTGGTTCCCTAACCAAATTACGGCCATTTTCTTTCCTGTCAATGAAAGTCTCATGGAACATTTGAAGATGATTTTTACTAATTACTTTATTTTTTATAGTATTTTGTTTGTTTTAAGGAAACCACTTAAACTCAATAATATTTATATGACAATGTTGTTAGGAAGTTGTTTTAATATTCTACTCTTCTTTGCGATTTATCTTCCTATTTACTATCGGTTTGGCGAACATATGTGGGTTACTTTATTGTTGTATTTCTTGACTATTTTAATTACCGAATGGTTAGTTTGTCCTATTCTTCAGAAAAAAGAAAAGAGAAAATTGGAAATTGCTAGTATTATTATTATTCCTATTCTGTTCTTTATCCTTGCCTATTTTACGTTTAATCCCTTACATAATTCCTTCTTCTTCGATCCAATCAAAGAAAGTTATGGCTTAAACCAATGATTTTCTGGTAAATGACTCTACATCACGATGAAGATATAAGTCAATTGTCCCCTTATCTACAATTTTAACCCAGCCTAATCCATTGATTACTAAATCTTCATGATATTTGATTTCATAAGTGATTTTAGCTAGGTCCTTTAACGAGTTTTGTTTATTAGAGACTCGTCTTACTTTTATGTCGTTAGATACAAAAACAGTAAAGCTATTTTTCTCTCCCTCAATATAATCTATTCGGGCAAAGTTACCAATCAATAAGCATTGGTTCTTTTTTAATTGATAAGTTTTGGGTTTTATTTCTTTTTTAGGTGTTAACTTTTTCAAAAGACTAGTATCAATATAATTAATTAAACTACCCCGGTCGACCAGTCCTGGTGTATCGATTAAGGTTAGCTGTTCATTTAATTTAATTTCAACTTTGTTTAAAGTGGTACTAGGAAGTGGAGAAATAGTTAAATCACTACTCGCATTTTCTGAGTAATTTTGGATTAATTTATTGATTAAACTACTCTTTCCAGTATTGGTGTGTCCTACTACATAAATATGGTGTCTCGTTTTCCATTTATTAATTTTGGAAAGAAGCTCATCGATATGATAATTTTTATTTACACTGATAACCACAATATCTTCATAACGGAGATCAAGAGCTTGGAAATACTCAATAATCTTCTCATCAGGAATACTTTTAGGAAGAACATCACGTTTATTTAGGACTAAAATCATTTTATTAGGAATGTAGTTGCGAATCAAAGAAAGATCACGATCAATATTCAACAAATCGACAATATGTAAGACTAAATCTTTGGTTTCACCTACTGATTTTAAAATTTCGATGTATTCTTCATTTGACTTTGTTGTTACTTGGTACTCGCCATAATTCTTCATCCGAAAACAGCGTTGACACAGATTGTTTTCTAATGAACTAACATAGCCTTCTTGAGTGATATTTTCATCTTGAAGAATCACTCCACACCCAATACATTTTTTAGTTTTTGACATAATAACTTCCTCTTTTCATTATTGCTTTTTTTTCGTAATAGCGAAAAATTTTACTTTCTATATAACGATTTAATGACGTTATTTTTAAATCTTTTTTTCCTAATGGATCAACTAAAACCGTATAGCCGGTCATTCGATTACCCACAAAAATATCAGTTACTAATTGATCACCAATCATTGCCATGTCTTTCTTTTGTAAGTGATATTTCTTTTTGATTTTCACGTAGCCGAAAGGAAGTGGCTTCATCGCAAAAGAAACATAGTCACAATTAAAAAATGAAGCGTATTCTTCTACTCGATTTTTCATATTGTTAGAAATAATGACGATCTGGAAATCCTTTTTTAGACGGTCGAAAAGTTTTTTCGTCTTTTCATCCACTTTCTTTTGGTCAATTAAAGCAATGGTGTTATCCAAATCGAAGATTAAACAATGAATACCTCTTTTTTTTAATCGTTCATAATCAATGTTAAAAATATTTTTTACATACATATTAGGATAAAAGCTCCTCAAAGTTATCACCTGTATTCATTATATAAGATTTTGATGATAAAGTACAGAAAAAGTGATGACGCGCATCACTTATAACGAATTCTATTTATTGATTACCTATTATCTTTCTTGTTGTTTTAACTAGAAAATAGATTAAATTTATTTCTAGGATATTGGCCAATTTTCTTAGTTAATCACTTTAAAACGTACCATTTTTGTATTCATATCGATAGCTTCAAACGTATATCCATTTTCTTTGCCGTAGCGAATGATATCTCGTAAGGCATCTCTAGTGTGTGGTTTAATATCATGCATCAACACAACGTTAGCCCGTGATTTGGATAAACTTTTTGTTACATTGTCATAAACACATTGTTTTTTATCACTGACACTATTTTTTGCGCATTGCCAGGCATCACTTGCATCTACATTCCAATCATAGTATCGATAGCCCTGATTTAATACAGCTTCCGTTAATGTAGTCATAATACCTAATGAGTATTTTTTACTAATCGTATTACTACTACCACCTGGAAAACGAATAATTTTTGATTCATGCCCAGTTAGGCGTTTTACTCGGTCAGAGACTATTTTTAAATCGTTAAAATAACTATCTACTGAGGCATAAACTTGATCATAACGATGCGATGCGGTATGTAAGCCGATGGTATGCCCCTCATCATAGGCACGCTTAATTAGTTCATCAGGACCGTTATTGGTCACAAAGAAAGTGGCTTTGACCCCTTCTTCTTTTAGGATATCAAGGATAGTTCCTGTCGTTGTGGCACTTGGTCCGTCATCAAAGGTTAAGTAAATGACTCCCGCTTTACTTACTCCACTATCTGGATCCGTTTTTTCTGATACAATCACGGTCCTTTCTACAGTAGCTGTATTTCCATTTTTGTCACTGACACTATAGGTCAATATATAGGTTCCAAGTGTATTAGGACTTACCTTCCCACTTACTTTTACCTGACTTGTGAGGTCTCCATCACAATTATCTGTTGCAGTATATCCTGGTTCTTGAAAAGCGCTATTTGGGGTAATATAGATGGTTGCTCCCCCTTTTAAGGTAATCGTTGGCTTTTCTTGATCCACTTGATGAATTAATCGCTCAATTTCAGCGTAGTTACCTGATGCATCACTCACGGTATAGATATAACGATCAGCTTGCTTTTCTATTTTTACTTTTTCTGTTAAATCTCCATCATACTCATCATATGCATGGTAACCTGCTTCTTGATATTCTCCTTTTGGACATACATTTACTTCGCTATTGCCCTCTAATTCTATGACTGGTTTTTTCTGATCGACCACTTGAACCTTTCTTTTCTTTTTGACATGAAATATTAAGCGATCGACTTCATAAGTAATCTCATAAGTTCCTACTTTAGACGTATCTACTTGTCCTGAAATTTTCATATCTTTAGTGATGTCTTTGCCAAGATAAGTCGCTTTAGCTCCTGATTCTTGATATTCTTGATTGTACGACAAGACTACTTTAGAATCCCCATTTAGTTCTATTTTGGGAGAAATAATAAAGACTAAAGAGATAAGCACTACAATAGCTAAAAAGAATAACACTTTTAAAACAGTAAATATATGATTAGATTTTGATTTTTGTTTTTGCGTAAAAACTAATCGTTTGGCCAATTTATTTTCTGATACTTCTCTTTGTTCAGAATAGAGATTTTTCAATATTTTCTCTTCTTCTGATAAATCTCGTACAGAAGTTGGTAAATTGGTTAAGTATAGACGATTACTTGGTTTAACTTTGTTTGCTTTTGATTTTGTTTGTTCTTTTGTCGTTTGTTTAGGTTTCACCGAGATTTTTTCTTGGTAGAGATCTTTTTTTATTTCTTGTTCAAATTCATCAAGAGTAATTTCTGGTGAACGAGGAACACTCTTTTTCTTTTCTGGTACTTTATTCGCAATATGTTTAGCTCGTACTTGTTTGTTTTGAACAGGTCTTCTTTTTTTCTTTTTTGCCATTACTTCACCTCATTACTCTTTTCTTATTCTACCACAAAATGCCTAATTTAAAGCCAAAAAAACATCTATTTTACTATCGTTGTGTCAAGCAAAAAAGCAGATTACTTTTTTGTGGAAAATTCTCTTTGTTGACGATACTTTTTATTCCCTCTTTTTTACCGTAAAAAAGAATTGAAGTAAAATATAATATTCTGCATAAAATTTATTAGGGTGATTAAATGTTTAAGAAATTAATAAAACTCTTGTTTAGTAATTTTTCTTTATTTACTGCTTCTTACTCCAATAATGTTTTTCCAGAACCACTTACTAAAGAGGAAGAAGAAAAATACATTGCATTAACGCAACAAGGAGATAAAGAAGCTAGGGCCAAACTAATCGAACATAATCTACGCTTAGTTGCTCATATTGTCAAAAAGTATGACTCTAAAGAACAAGATGATTTAATCAGTATTGGAACAATCGGATTAATTAAAGGGATTGATTCTTATTCCAACAAAAAAGGAACTAAAATCACTACTTATTGTGCACGTTGTATCGAAAACGAAATCTTGATGCATTTTCGTTCCAATAATAAAAATACAAAAAATATTTCTCTTAACGAGTCTGTTGGTTTTGACAAGGATGGAAATGAAATCACAATATTGGATGTATTAAAAGCACCTAAACCGGATTTTATTGATGAAATTGATAAAAAAGACAATATCAAGCTATTGATTCAATACTTGTCTATTCTTAGTCCTAGAGAAAAAGAAATCGTTATTCGTCGCTATGGTTTAAATCATCAAGAAGAACAAACGCAAAAAAACATTGCGAAAGAATTACATATTTCTCGTAGTTATGTTTCTAGAATTGAGAAAAGGGCTCTAACGAAAATTTTGAGAGAGTTTATCAAAAATAAAATAGCAATTGACCCAAGAAGTGATGGTCATAAAGATTTTTAGTAGCTGCTTTTCAGATTTTAGATTTTCGACTTTTCAGATTTTCAACATTTCAAATTTTCTTATTCTTGATTACTCGTAATCAATTCCATAAACAGTTTCATCATAACAATCTATATAGACTACAAGTAATTCGTTAGTAGCTTGTAGTTGAAAATTCACTTGATAAAGATCGATTCCTACTAGACTGACATTTTCGTATTTTTGCTTTATATTGGGTTCTTCATGAAATTGAACAATTTTAATTTCTGGTTGTTCCCAATCCGTAATTTTGGTTTGCCATTCTGTTTTTACTGCATTTTGAGCAAGAATGCGTACTTCATTTTCGCTAAGTTTTTCTTTTTCAGAAGTACCATCACAATAAGTAGCTTCTACTGTGGCATTTTTAGGAGCAAAAATAATATCGTGGTTAGCAGTTTCTGTATCAGTTGTTCGCTGACAACGAATAATCGAAAAATCAGAATAACGGTAAATAATAAGTTCGCCATCTTCTGTTTCTTCTTTGGATTTTGATTGTTTAAGTATTTGATTTAATGTTAACTCTTCTTGTTCCAAAGCTTCTCTCATCGTAAGAGTTCGTTT
The DNA here is from genome assembly GCA_944350365.1 of uncultured Bacilli bacterium. GTDB lineage: Bacteria > Bacillota_I > Bacilli_A > RF39 > UBA660 > Alloscybalousia. Next base: position 10,723 of record CALVOU010000011.1, on the reverse strand, counting down.
ATTTTTTAAGTGAACGTCAATCTTATCTAAACATGAAGTATAATATTTTTGGCCATTTGGAGCAATAAATAGAAGTTCTTTATTGACCCTAGAATCTGTAGTACAGTTTTCTCTTTCCGTTACTTCAAAAGAAATACCGGTAAAATATCCCTGATATAAAACACATCCAATTATGATTAATATCATAATAATTGTTAATATCATATAATCTTTTTTTCTTTTACTTAAGGGTTTCATTGTATTCCTCCTTACCTTCTTAATTTACCATCATCAATTTAGAATTTTCTTAGCTATGAAACTGATTACCTAAATGAATTTTTCTTATCCTTTTGATTTTCTCTTTTTATTTTCTTTGTTTTTCAATTTTAATATTCTACTTATCATTAATTTATTGTTTATGGAAATATCTTTTTATTACCTCTAAATCACTATATGGCAAATATTCACCTTTTATTGCCATGTAGTTATCGATTCCCTTTCCAGCGATGAGCACAATATCATCTGGTTCAGCCATTTCTAAAGCGTGATATATTGCTTTTTCTCTATCATTGATTCTTTCATGAGAGAGATCTGGACGAAGACTAATCAATTGGTCAATAATTTCATCTACATCTTCATATCGCGGATCATCCATTGTAAAAATCACATGATCAGAATTTTCTAATACGATTTTTCCCATTAGAGGCCGTTTCTCTTTTTCTCTTCCACCTGCTGATCCGGTTACGGTGATAATTCTTTTTTTCTGGATTGCGTGAAGTAGTGGATATAATTGAGTAAATGCATCTGGGGTATGTGCATAGTCCAAAACGATTGTATACTTTTGACCAAAATTAAGAAATTGTACTCTCCCTTCTGGCGGGCAAATGGTAGGTACTTTTTCTAAAATGGTCGGAAGAGAATATCCTAGTGCAACTAGTGTCAAAAGAGCGGCACATAGATTGTAAATATTAAATTCCCCTAAAAGCGGACTAGCAATGGTATAGATATTACCAGAATAACTTATGGTTATCTTGGTTGAAGTCTCCCTCAATTGATAATCAATAATTTGTAACGTAGCGTCAGTGCTTTTACCATAAGTAAGTAGTTTTTTGTCTGAAGTAACTAAATTACGACAAGCAGCAAAGTAGCGATCTTCCGTATTCAAAATACAAGTACCCCCTACTTTTACTTGACGCAATAACTGTTGTTTGCAACTAACATAGTTTTCTATTGTCTGATGAATATTCAAATGATCTTCGGTGATATTGGTAATGATACCCACTTCAAATTCTAAGTGGTCTAGCCGATGACGAAAATAAGCTTCTGATGACGTTTCCATACTTAAGCACTTACAACCACTATCTACAAAACGGCGAAAGTAGCCATAGAGACGGTCACTATCAGGGGTAGTATTGACAATCGGCTCATTAAATTTTGAACAGATAATTCCATTTGTTCCTAAGTAACCACAACAGTCTTTACCTAATAGATCTTGAATGATTGAAGCAACAGTAGTTTTACCATTTGTTCCTGTTATTGCTAGTAATTTTAGCTTTTTTTCTGGATGATCATAAAAACGACTGGCTAATAACGGAAGCTCACGATTAGTATTTTCTACCTTTATTATTGGGACCGTTGATTGAACATCACGACCAACGACAAGTGCAGAAGCACCATTTTTTATTGCTTCATCAATGAAATCATGACGATCAGTAGTAACCCCTTGCGTACAAACAAAAATGTCACCTGGTTCTACTTCTTTGGAATTAATTTTAATTCCACTTATTTCTACATCCTCACCTTTATATTCTGGATATAATTCTTTTAAATGCTTCATTTTGCCTCCTGTTAGTTACTGATTAAATACGCGATATGGCTTAACTTTTCCTTTTATTTTTGGATAGTCTTGGTAGATAGCTAAAAGTTGATTGTTTCGATCAAAGAAAAGTCCGTATTTGGTTTGATAAGATTTATCTAATAGACAACCATTCAATATTTTTTCGCGCATATTATCTTCTACTACTATTCTATCATATTCATCAAGCGCTTCTTCTATTTTTAAAAGTTTAGGCTTAGGACTATCTAAAGAAAGAATAACTGCTTGTTCAAGGGTAAAGTTACCTTGTTTAGTGCGAATCAAATCGGTCATCGTGCAATCCGTTCCTAATTTTAGACCAATATCACGGATTAAGCTACGGATATAAGTACCCTTACTAACTTTAACTGAAAATTTAAAATGTTCTTGTCCTTCTTGGTCAAAGTGTGGTTCTTCAAGCAGCTTGATTGCTAGAATATTTACTCTTCTTTTAGGAAGAATTAGATTTTGGGTTTCTTGGTTTCTCGCATATTCGTATAAGCGTTTTCCTTGCACATGAATTGCTGAATAAAGAGGAACTTCTTGATCATATTCACCAAGAAATGAGTGAAGTGTTTCTTCGATTTGCTTAGTAGAAATTTGTTTTTTCTCTTTTCTAAGAATATTACCGGTAATATCCAATGTATCTGTCAGAACGCCAATTACCGCTTCAGCGATATATTCTTTTTCCTGATTAGTTAACAAATCGATAATTTTGGTACCATTTCCAATTCCTAAAACTAAAACGCCACTAGCTAGAGGATCTAAAGTGCCGGTATGCCCTACTTTTTTGGTCGCAAAAATTTTATTTGCCTGATTTACGATGTCACGGCTTGTCATTCCGTTTGGCTTATTAACAACTAAGATACCATCCGCCATATTTCTCTCCTCTTTTCTAATAATAGTATATCATGGAATAGAGAAAGTTTCCAAATAAGAAAAATTAGATTTTTATATAGCCATTTGGGTTGAATTTTGCAAAACTACTTATGGTTTGGTTATTTTGACAATTAGAATTTTTTCCTTTGTTCGTTTTGAAAATTTTAATATTTAATTTTACGTTAGAAAAGGATTTAATGAGAGATCGTACTTATTGCTTTGATATTTAAAACTATGTATGTTTCTATTAAAAAAAGCCAATCTAAAAATGGTGATGAATTTGAAAATTGAAACACTTTGGAATCAAAATTTAAACCATGAGGAAGAGAAAAATTCTCCTATTTCTAAAGAAACTGACATTCTAATTATTGGAGGTGGGATTACAGGACTTACAACAGCATATTTTTTAATGGGGCAAAAGAAAAAAGTCACTTTGATTGATCAGGGAAAAATAGGAACCGGTGTAACTTCAAAATCTACGGCGAAGATTAATTTTTTACAAGGAATTTCATATCAAACAATAGAAAAAAACTTTTCTAGAAAAGCTAGCCAACTATATTTTAAATCTCAGCTTGAAGCAATGAACATCATAAAATGCATCGTGGCTAAACACCAGATAGATTGTGATTTAGATGCGGTTGATGCATTTATTTTTACAAACGAAGAAAAAAATATAGATAAGATCAAAAAAGAAAAAGATTTATTATCTAGTTGGGACATTAAATGTAAGGAAGTTCAACACTTGCCGATTCCTATTCCGATGATTTACGGAATTGGCGTTAGTAATACTTATGTATTTCAACCAGTTAAGTATATCTGTGCTTTACGTAAGATTATAGAAAAAGATGTTCAGATTAAAGAAAATTGTACGGCGACGGAGATTACTGGGAGCGGTCCATTCTATGTAAAAACTACTGAACAGACTATTCGAGCGAACACGGTTGTGATTGCTTGTCACTATCCCTTTTTTCTAAAACCGGCTTTTATTCCCATAAAAAGTTATATCAAAAGAGAATATGTTAATACGGCGAAATGGGAAGATTGTCCGTCGAGCTTCACAGCAATTAATATTGATCAAGATCTTCAGTCCGTTAGATTTTACCATCAATATGTAATTTATGGTTCTAATCAGCATCGCTCTACTAACAAAATCGCTTTTCGTGAAAATTATGAAAAAAGCCAAAAGGATTTTAAACAATTATGGGGTAAAGATCCAGAATATACTTGGGTAAATCAAGATATTATGACTAATGATGGATTGCCTTTCATCGGTGAAGCAAAGCCTGGAATATTTATTGCTACAGGTTATCAAGCTTGGGGAATGACTAATGGTACAATAGCTGGTAAAATAATTAGTGATTTGATACTAAAAAAAGAAAATCCTTATACGCAATTATTTAATCCGAAACGTTTTGCTACAGTGGGAATCAAAGAAAGCTTGGTAACTGGCCTTCACTATTTGAAAGCATATTGGCAGACGAAGGTACTGGCAAGTCCTTACTTTTATCCAGGAAATGTTTATATTGTACCTGTAAAAGGAAAAAAGTACGGGGTTTACGTGGGTGAGAATGGTGTTAAACATATTGTCGATATTGTTTGTCCTCATATGAAATGTAATCTGGCTTTCAATAAGACAGAAAAAACATGGGATTGTCCATGTCACGGTTCTAGATTTGATATCGATGGCAATTTAATTGAAGGGCCAAGTAAAGTAGACGTAAGCATTAGAAAGAGACGAGATTAGTGGCTAAAAGGTACACTTAGTATCCTCTTCCTTATCAATAATCCCTTTTCTTACTTGCCATAGTTTAATATTTTCCTGTGTTTCAGATGCGATTGATTATCATTAAGCAGACAAACTGTATTTGTTTCTTTTTCTGATGGATTTATAAAATTTAGCGATTCATATCAAGAAAGCTCCGCAAAAAATAAATTTTTTTCATTTTTTTATTGACAGTTCATCTGGTTATGATATAATGAATATTGTCAACAGCTTTTTAGCATTTTAATTAGTAGAAGCTGGCAACTTGGGAAGGCTTTCTTGAGTTTACCAGTTCAAAAGAGGTTGACATGTTACTTGCGGATGTAGTTTAATGGTAGAACCCCAGCCTTCCAAGCTGAATACGGGGGTCCGATTCCCCTCATCCGCTCCATAGTGAAATGTGCTCGAACTTTTCGAGTTTTGATAAATAACTAATTCAGAAATGGGTTAGTTTTTTTTGTGTTATAAGAAACTATCCTACTCTAAAAAGAAAGGATGGTATTATGGTAAATATTATTAAAGAAGAAATTTTAGTTGAAGAATCGTTAAAAAACAAACTTGAATTCATATGTGATTTTTGTAAAGTAAAATACACCATTATAAATGGTAATATTAGGAAAATAGATAAAACAAATTTAACCTATATTGAACCACATAGAATAATCATTAATAATACTACATTTCTTGCCTTTAATTATTCTAATGACATATTTATTGAAAATTTATCTAATAAGATTAAATTATCCCAATTAGAAGATTATATTAAGACTAAAACTATTACATAAATATGTAATTGACAAATTATAAATAAAAATATATAGTAATACACCAATAAAGGAGAACTTTCTATATGATTAAAAAAATTTATATTTGTTATTTAAGAGGAGTCAAGAGTATTAGTTTTAGTAGCTAGTATTTTTGACTCCCTTTTTTTGTAAAAAAGGAGTTGAAATTTATGGACAATAAAGAAAGAATTTGTGGATTATATTTAAGAGTAAGTACTGAAGATCAAGCACGTGAAGGTTTTAGTTTATCTGAACAAAAAAAACAATTAGAAGCCCTTTGCAAGTTTAAAGATTATAAGATATATGACTATTACCAAGATGCAGGAATAAGTGCTAAAACAGGCAATCATAGGCCAGAATTCGATAGAATGATAGATGATGCTAAAACTGGAAAAATAAATACTGTTATTGCTTTAAAACTTGATAGAATATCTAGAAGTATATATGACTGGGAAAACTTGCTTACTACATCCGAAAAATATGGTTTTGATTTAATATGTGCAAATGATGATATAAACACAACTACTGCTAATGGAAAAATGATTACACGAATTATGATGAGTGTATCTCAAAATGAAATAGAAAGAACAAGTGAAAGAACTAAAATAGGTTTATCTGGTGCAATCAAACAAGGACACATTCCTGCAAGAGCACCTTTAGGTTATAAACACGAAAACAAATTATTAGTACCTGACCCATTAACTAAAGATATTGTTGTAAGAATATATAATATGTATTTTGAAGGAAAAACTTATTTTAATATTGCAACTATATTTAACGAAGAAAAAGTATTAGGTAAAACAAATTGGAAAGATACTGGAATACTAAGAATAATAGCAAATGAGATTTATAAAGGTGATTATGTTCATGGAAAAAGAACTAATCATCCTACTTATTATGAAAATGTTGTAGAGCCAATAATTTCAAAAGAATTGTGGGAAAACTGCCAAGTACAAAAAAAGAAAAATCAAAAGAATTATATGAGAACACAAACTTATATCTTCTTACAAAAATTAAAATGTCCTAAATGTGGAAGAATACTCGCTGGTGGAGCTAGTCATAAAATAAAAGCAGATAAATGGTATTTTTATTATAGATGTGAAGATTGTAAAAATAATATTAAAGAAACTGAAATCGAAGATGCTGTAAAAACATTACTCGCAGATATACTTGAATATGATAATGTTGTTAATGAATTTTTCTTGCCAGTATTAAAATCGAAAATTAATAATCCTAAAAATGATTTAGAAAAGGAATTAAAAAGTTTAAATAATAAAAAAGATAGAATAAGAAAAGCATATATAAATTCACTATTTACTGAGGATGAATATAAAGAAGAATCTGAATTAATTGAAAATCAAATTAAATTAATTAATTCTAAACTTTTAGAAAATACACAAGCAGAACAATTAAACTTTAGTATGGAAGATATATTACTAAAAAGAGATATGGATTTCATTAATAAAGTTAAATTACCAATTAGTTATTACGCTTTTAATGATAATTGGAATTTACTTGATAGAGAAACAAAAGCAGACATAATTATGAGATATGTAGATGATATAGAACTTGAAATTGCAAATAAAAAATATGTTGTTAAACAAATTAATTTTAGATCTACATTTTATAGTGATTATGAAGAACTTTATAAACAAGGTTTCATTGATAGAAAAAGACCATTTATTTATGATTTTAACGGAATATCTGTCGGTAGTGAAATTAGATATAGTGAATACTTACCGATTGGAAAAGTTATACAACATTTATATAGATTAAACGAATATTATGAAGTTAATTTTTATAAAGGAACTTATTACAAGGAAACTGAAAAATTAGAGATTGGACCATTTCTTAAAAATGAGATACCAATAAGGGCATTTCCTCTACAAAAAGATAATAATGGAAATGAAACTTTTGTATCAATGGGAATGTTTACGACAATGAATAATCCGAATGATATAAAGGTTAACATTAGAGAGGTATTTGAAACAATACCCGATAATGTTACCGAAGAAAATTTTTAAAATGCGTGGCACGTTTTGTTGAACTTAGTTCAATGAAAGTGGCGATAGCAATTTAAAAATTAATACTTTATGTAGTTTTATTTCTAATGCGTTGCTTTTGAAATATTACGAAATAAAGTAAACGGATTCTAAGGTGTTAAACCTTAGCCCACTGGATATTTTGTATGGTACGTACAAAATTCCTAGGGGGTTAGAAATTTTGGATGTCAAAATATACTCCTACAAAAAGGATGGTGATTTATATGGAACAACTTGCTTATTCATTGCATTTAGGCAGTGATAAAAATAGGAAAAATATATCAAGAAAAAATGGTAAAAATAATGTTAGTGGTAATACTTCTTTAAGCAATAACGCTATTCAAAATGCAAGACAATTATCTAAAGTAGATAAACATAATTATAGAAAATATGATAACGAACAAGAACTAATAGAAATTATTAGAGGTACTTCTTCTCCTTTTGAAGATGTTAAAAATTTATATTTAAATGAATTTGAAGAAGCAAGACTTGAATATAACTCTAAACAAACTAGACCAAGTCGTATGATAGATAATTACTTTGAAAATATATCTAATAATGAAAAGAAAGATCTTGCTTGTGAAATAATTATTGAACTTGGAGATAAAGAATATTGGGATACTAAAGATGAAATTTTTAAAAAGAAAATGACAAATGTTTATACAAAACAAGCCCACGATTTAGAATTGCTTGTTCCAAATTTTAAAGTAGCTAGTGCAATTATTCATTATGATGAAACTAGTCCACATATGCATATTGTTGGAGTCCCAATTAAATATAAAAATAAAAATGGCATGGAAAAACATGTTGGTAAATCAGATGTATTTACTAAAGAATCTTTAAAAACATTACAAGATAAAATGAGAACTTTATGTATTGAAGAATTTAATCAAGAGTATAATTTAGATCATTCACTAAAGCAAAAACGAAAAGGTAGAAATAAAGATATTCATATATCTGATATGGATAATTATATAGAAATGAAAAAGCAAATTGAAAAGAATAATGAAAACTTAAAACAGGCAAACAAAAAATCTTTAGAATTAAAGCAAAACTCTAAAGAAATAAAAGATACAATTAATAAATTAAAAATATCTAAATTAAATAAAGATAATTATATTTTATCGAAAGAAGATAAAGATTCTATTACCCGCTTTATCAATAAAGTTGATAGTACAAATAAAGAATATGATAAGATTCAAACTTTATCTAATACATTAGTTAATGCTAACGAACAATTAAAAGAAAAGAATAATAAGATTATAACTCTCACCGAAAATAATAAAGCACTTAACTTAAGAGTTGAATCTTTAAATAATATTATTAATGACATTAAAAGTACTTTAGATTATTGGAAAGATAAATTTGATAAACTAATCACTTTCTTACATAGTAAACTTTATACTTGGTATGATAAAGACGATAAATATATTGATGTAGTTAATGATATGTATGAAGATAATGTTTTAGATGATAAAGATATAAAAGATTTAGATTTAAACAAAGAAAAAGATGATTTTGAGCGTTAATCATCTTTATTTGTATCAAGAATAAGTTTTTTTTACTTTTGGTGGTTGTTCATCAGATGATGGTAATAATAATTGTGTTGCACCTTCAATCTGAAAAATATTAGTTAAATCTTTAATTTTACTAAAGTCAATTTTACCATCTTCGTCAGTAGGTGCAGTTAAACTTAATTGTCCAATTTCACCTGTTAATGTATTTAAAAATTCACTTTTGCCATCCTTAATAATTTGAATTAAATTACCCATTGGATAACATTTATGTTGCATAGAATCTAATATTATTTCTCCATTAGCATTTTGAATTATATTTCTAAAAAATGATTGAGGACCTTCAGCAATATGCTTAATAATACAAACATAATCATTTACTACAAAATAATTAAATTGACCAAAAAGATCATTAGACTTACTTAAACCAAATCGTTTATAATCAATATTTGGAATTATAACTGACAAATCTCTATCAACAATATCCAACATATCAGTTATAGTATTAAATGCATAGCCATATAAATTATCTGGTGAAAACTTAATTACATCGTAATTAAATTCTTTTACAACACCTGTTTTGGTATTAATAAATCTTCTTTGACATTTTTTTCCGTCCCAAGTTCCAACCACGAAGATATTATCATAAATTTCTGAATAGAAATTTCCTTTAACATCAACTATTTTATTAAAACTAGAATCATAAAAGTGATATGCAGTTGGTTCATAAGTTTTATCATATTCAAAGCCATATAATTGTTCATCATTCAATTCATCTTTTCCAACAAATACATCTGGTGTCCAATAAGGATATCCATCTATACGAACATGTGATATTAATTTACCTGTTTTTAAATTCATAAATAAATGTTTATTAACTCTTTTTCCATTCATAGTATATGGTAAACATAATTTTAAAATGTTTGATATAATTTCAAAATCAAGTACAGATTCTAATTCTTTTATTTCAAATTGATTTACTAGATTTAAATCTGGTGTAAAAATTTTTATTATTCCTTTTTCCATTATGATTATATGACCATCATAGTATTCTGGCTTTGCTATTAAGTCTTCATTTTGGGCAATAGTATTCATATTAAGTGTATTGTCTTCACTAATCTTAACAATGCAAAGTTCTTTTCGTTTTTTAATTATTAAATATTTGTCGCATAATTCAATCCAACCATCTATATCTTTTAAAATTACTTTACCATCGGCATTTATTACGCATCTTTTGTAATCATAAAAATCAGTTCCTGAATTATGTTCTTCTCTAAAAACATATAAATTATTTCCCAAAGAATTTTCAAACTCATAGTTTTCTGGAGATGGTAAATACTTTTTAGTTTCAATATCATATATAGTATTGTTACCACCACCAATTTTCATAATTACATGTAGGGTTCTATCATCTTGTTTTCTTATGTGATATGCTTTATCATCTTCATATAATATTTCCATTGTTTTCAAATCTACTACATAAGTTGAATAATCTTTTAGCATTACAGCACAAAATATATCTCCCATATTAAATAAATCAGATAAATGATTATAACTTGAAACATCATACAATTCACTTCCATTTGTCAGAATTCTTTGACCATTGTCTAATGCTATAAATAAATAATCATTAACTTTTTCTACATTCAAAACATTAATACTTTTAAGTCCTAATTTATCATTTAAAATGTTAGATAATCCATTATCATTAGGCATTTTAATACCTCCGTTTCTTGAATAAGTCTTATTATACTATAAAATTAATATAATTCTTACTTATTTATGTGAAAATATTAAAAAGTGCTCAGTTTTTAATGAGAAAAATTAAAGAAGCTGAGATGAAAAAGTAAACGCAACTTTGAAAAGTTAAATGCAATCTTATATATGATTTAATGTTGATAACAAAT
>CALVOU010000010.1 GCA_944350365.1 uncultured Bacilli bacterium | reverse complement strand
AATCATAGTATCTTCGATTTTAATGAGATCTATTCAGACTACGGTTTTATCCCTTAAAAACTACAACATAGCGTAAAATTATTATTTAAAAAAAGATAAGTAAAAGATATATTGTTCATCTTCTTTTTGTTTCTAGCAAAAATGATATAATAAATAGAAAATCCCTCTTTTATACATCGGAATGAAATACAATTATCACGATTAAAGCAAGATTCACAATTTCGTATTTTTATTGAAAAAATTTATGTGTTAAACTTGCTCATTATCAAAATAAATGATATTTTTATATTATATACAAGCTATGTGTAGAAAGTATTGCTTGAATTTTTGGAACTATGAATAAATGAAATGAGATATCATTGTTTTTTAAAAGGTAGATAGATAATAAACTTCTGGAAAATAGTTATATCATTACATGAAAAACACTTTTATTTCATATAGATTTAAATAGCTGCTAAAAAGCAAACAAAAACTTTACCATAAGAGTAAAATGATTCTATTTATTCGTAAAATTTATTCTCACATAAATTTTCTTTTTTACTGAATAATTGAATATCACTTGAGATAATCTTCCATTTTTTATATAATAGAAATTAATCAATTGAGACAGAATAATAAAAAAACTATAGTGACAGGGGTGTGGAAATGGCAAAATTAAACTTAAAATATTATGACGGAAAAAACATTTACAATGATGGTAATGTTGAAGAAAAATTATTAGAACATTATAAAAGTGGAAAACCACTCGATCAAACTAAGGAAGATATTTTTTACTTAGTTACAGATGTAAGAAAGAATATCTTAAATTGGTATCCGTTTACTAAACAAGACGAAGTATTAGAAATAGGATGTGGTTGTGGTACTTTAACGGGTACCCTCTGTGAAAAGTGCCAAAACGTAGTGTGCGTTGAAGGATCAAAAAGAAGAGCAGAAATTACTTATTATCGCCATCAAAATAAAGATAATTTAGAAGTATATGCAGGAAACTTTAATGATATTAAAATTAAACAAAAATTTGATTACATTATTTTGATTGGAGTTTTTGAATACGCAAAATTATTTTTTGATTCTAACAATCCGTTTGATGAATTTTTAGAGAAAATCAAAAAATTACTAAAATCAACTGGCAAAGTATTATTAGCTATAGAAAACAGATATGGTATTAAATATTGGGCTGGTGCGAATGAAGATCATATCGTTAAGCCTTATGTAGGATTAGAAGGATATGAGACATATAAGGTACAAACTTTTGGACAAAAAGAACTAATTAACTTAATAACGAAACACGGCTTTACAAAAAATAAATTTTATTACCCATTTCCCGATTATAAATTACCTACGATTGTATATACAGATAAAAGATTGCCAAAAGAAAATGAAATATCTTCAATACCAATTTACCCATACGGAAGCAAGATAAATTTTGATGTTTTAAAAACGATAAGCGGTTTAGTCGAAAATGAGGCTTTTGGCTTTTTTTCAAATTCATTTTTAATTGAGTTTGGTTTTGATAGCTCGACACTATCAAATATTATTTACGCTAGGAATCTGGATTATAGAAATTTAGATTTTAAGACGATTACCCTAGAAGATGAAAAACATAATATCTATAAAATTCCTGATAACCCCAAAGCCAAATTACATTTAGATAAATTAGTTGAAATTCATAAAAAAGTAAAAGCGTTGAATATTAAAATATGTGATATTGAAGAACAAAATGGGAAATATCTAATAGAACGGATTAAAGGAGAAAATGTTGCTGAATATATCATTGAATTATCTAAGAGAAATCAATGGGAACTTGTCGAAAAAGAAATAGATAATCTAGTGTCTTTTTACTATTCTATTTCTGTTAAAAAGAAAATTACCAACCCAATTATTGACGAAGTAAAAACGACCTATAAAAGCGAAACGTACGTGATGAAATTAGCTCTCATGGATGGAAATGCTTCCAATATTATAAAAAATCAAAAAGGTGAATATGTATTTATAGATCAAGAATGGGAAATAGATAAAGAGTTGCCAACAGAGTATTTAATATATTATTCATTAGCTTATATTTTTAGTACAAATAATTTAATATCTAAACATCTATCCATTGAGCGTATTTATAAAAAATATGGGATTACGAATAATAAAAGAACATTGTTTAATCAAATAGAAAAATATTATTTTACAAAATACCAACGGGTGATAAACACAAACAAGAAACATATTTTAGATGGTTGTAGAAATAGTCAATCTGATAAAGAAGAACTCTTAACTGTTATTTATTATGATGATGGTAACGATTTTTGTGAAAAAAACAAACTAATAAATAAATATAAAACTGGTAAAACAACTGATGAATATATAGTTGATTTTACACTACCCAAGAAAGTTTTAAGAGTTCGTTTTGATCCGATAATAATGGGAAACAAATTAATGTATTTTAGTGATATAAAAATAAATGGTCGAAGGATTGACTATGATGAATACAATATCAATTCGTTTAATCACAAAAAGATATTAACAGCAGAACATCCGTATATTGTTTTCCCATACAATAAGGAAAAGCTAACCATAAGTATAAAATTAGAGAAATTATCTGCTATTGAACAGAAACAATTCTTTCAAGAAAAAGAAAACTTAGAACAAGAAAACAAAAAACTAAAAGAATATAATAGAAAATTATCTAAAGAGAAAGAAAATTTAGATAAAGAACTAAAAGAATTACTGAATAGTAAAGGATGGAGGATGCTAGAGAAGATTAGGAAACTAAAAAAATAATATAGTGAATGGTGATAAAGATGAACAGCGAAAATAGTAATGTGAAGCAGGATGAATTTTCAATGGAAAAGTATTTTAATAATGAAAATAATATCCCATCAGATAATTTTATAAAAGATTTAAAAAAATTAATAAACAATCATATAAATGAAGAAAAAATAATACATGAGCCACTATATAGAAGTAGTATCAACTATATTTATTATCCATCCAAAAGTCTTACGAATAATTCGAAAAATATTCTTTTAGTTACTCATGAACTAAGTAGAACGGGCGCACCTATTGTCGTTTTAGATACTGCCAAAGTTCTAGTGAAAAATAATTATTTTGTCACAGTTATTTCACTAAAAGATGGACCGTTAATGGAAGAGTTTTTAAATATTGGTGCTCCAGTTATCATTATGCCACAGATGAAATATGTTCAATATTTGAGATCAGAAACATGTCATTTTTTTGATAAAATGGATCTAGATATATTTGTAAACAACTTTGATATTACCATCATGGTGACAGCTACCTTATACAATTTTGTTCGCCGATATTTTAATACAAGAAAAAGAATCTTTTGGTGGATTCATGAAGGATCAGAATCCTATAATATCTTAGATTCTGGTATGCCAAAAAATATAACCCCTAATATCAAAGTATTTTGTGGAGGACAATATGCGGCTGATCAATTGGCTATACGTGGATACCATTATTATCCCAATGTTTTAAACTATGGCGTTTTTGATGAAGCTGAATTGAGTAAAAAATCAAGTGAAAATAATAATAAAGTACGTTTTCTATTAGCGGGTACAATTGGAAAGAGGAAAGGGCAACTCGTATTATTAAAAGCAATTCAAAAATTGGAAAAAAAATACCAAAACAAATCTGAATTCATTTTCATAGGTGATCCATATGAAAATGATTTAGAAGGCATGAATATAAAACAAGAAATTCAAGAATACGCAAAAGAACATGCTAATGTTAAACTGTATAAATCAGTTTCTAGAACAGAGCTATATAAAATATACGATGCTATCGATGTATTGGTATTAGCTTCGATAGATGATCCTATGCCAGTTGTTGCAACGGAAAATTTTATGTTGGGAAATATCTGTCTATGTTCAAATAGGACAGGCACCTCCTACTATATTGAAGATAAAGAAAATGGGTTTGTGTTTCAAAGTGATAATAGTGATGAACTGTATAAAAAAATTATATACATCATTGATTATAAAACAGACTTAGAAGAGATAAAGAGAAAAGGAAGACAGATATATGAGAACTATTTTGAAATCGGAATCTTTGAAAGAAAAATTATGCAGTTAATACAGGAGGAATTAAAATGAAGAAGTACTTAATATTAGGTGGGAATGGATTTATAGGAAGATATATCACCGAACGTTTAGCAAACAATAATAAAGTGATTGTCGCCGATTATAATATAGAGCATGCCGAAGAACACGAAAACATCCAATACAAGAAGTTAGATTTTGTTAATTGTGAAGATTTCAGCGAATACTTAGAAGATATTGATGTAGTCATTCACCTTATATCAACAATAGGCCCTAATGAAAAAACAGAAAATATTAATAAGGAGATCAGTGAAAACGTATTCCCAACGATTAGATTATTAGAAAATATGGTAAAATGTCATACCCCGAAAATAGTTTTTATTTCATCAGGTGGTACTGTTTATGGAGAACATAGTGAGGCACTAATTTCAGAAGATGAAGCAAAAGAACCAATTTGTAACTACGGAATTATAAAAGAGCTAATCGAAAAATATCTAAAATTATATTATCTTTATTACAATTTAAATTACCGTATAATTCGTCTAGCTAATCCATATAGTGAAGTGGTAAAAAAGGGAAAAAAACAAGGAATAATCCCTATTCTAATCGACCAAATAATAAAAGGAGAAACAGTAAAAATTTGGGGAGATGGCAATGATATTAGAGATTATATATATATAGAAGATGCGATTAATGCCATGATTCAAGTAATTGAATATGAAGGAGAAGAAAATGTATTTAATGTAGGTACAGGAATTGGATGTTCTATAAATGATTTATTAAAATTGCTTCAAAAGGAAATGGATACAAGTGTTACCGTATCTTATGCCAATGCTAGAAAATGTGATGTAAGAAACAATGTTTTAGATATTGATCGAATAGTGCATGAAACAGGATGGCAGCCAGAAATAACTCTAGAACAAGGAATCCAAAAAATAATCAGCAGAAAAAAAGAAAATAAGTCAGGTGATTAATATGCCAAAAAATCCCACTACTAAAATTATAGATAGAGATCAGAAAGCTATATTTAAAGAGCAAAACAACAATGATTTAATAAACAATCAAGCCCTTCAAACATTACTAAAAGCCCAAGAAGATTTTCTGGTGAATCAATATGCAGACAAAGATAATTTGCTTGCCGAAAATAAAAGGCTAAATGATGAAAATGCCAAACTAGTTAGAACGATTATGATCGATAACGAATATATAAATTATTTATTAAACTCTTTTTGGTGGAAAATCACTATACCATTTAGAATTGTTTCTCGAAAAGTAAAACGGAAAATGAAAAAAGACAATTACCAATTTGTACAGGAACTTTCTATGATAAAAGACTTTGTACCTGTAAAAGAAAAAGTATCTATCCTTATATTTACCTACAATGCTGGGGAAGAATTTACTGTTCAACTTAAAAATTTAAGCAACCAAAAATTATTAGAAAATATCGAGATTATCATTATTGATAGAGGAAGTACGGATAATACACTAAACTATGCCAGAAAAGCTCAAGCTAAAATCATCTATGTAAAAGATAACCAATTAACTAACGATGAAATTTACGAACGAAGTTTATCTAGTATACATGGTAAATATGTAGTTTTCATTGATCAAAATAGGGTAATCGATAGTAAATATTGGATCTATCAAGCCATTAGGCCAATTATAGATGATAAAGCAGTTTCTACTATATTTTTTAAAGAAGATGTCAGTGTGGTAAAGAATACTACTTATTATCCAGAATTAAAGGAAAGAATGGCTACTATTGCGTCCGAACAGGTTCTGTTTTTTCCTAAGAATAGAAATATCATTCAATATATGAACCCGGCATTATTAGATAAGTCGTGTGTATTAGTTAAAAAGAAAACGTCTAATATATTTTTAATATAGGTGTAATATGAAGTATAGAAGTTTGTATATGAAATCAAATCAAAAACCAATTTATATAAAGTATGAAAAACAACAGTATAAAACAAAAACTAAAATGAGTGTTAAAATCGTTGAAGATGCTGTTATATTACCAGCTAAGCAAGATTTCAGTATAGAACCCAAATTATGGGCAATTGGTGGCATAATGGATAAAAACAATAATTTCGTAGAAGAATCAGCTTCTGGCGATTTATTTGGCGGAGAATACGAATATAATGAAGATTATATAGATAAGAGCGACGAAGAAGTTGTTTTCTTTGGACCGTTTATCAAGGAATGGGAAAAGTTTCTATGCAATCAGATAAGTAGATTGTGGTATGTAATTGATGATCCTAAAAAATATAAAATAGTATATTGTGGTTGGAATTGGAATCAAGGAATAACAGATATATCTGGTAAGTATTTAGAATTATTTGAATTATTAGGCATTCAAAAGGAACAGTTAATTAATATCCAAAAACCGACGAAGTTTAAAAAAATAATTATTCCTGAATGTTCATTTGTAGCAAAGAAATATTATTCTGAGGAGTTTGAAAAGTTAACAGCTACGATTGTAAAGAATGCAAGAAGGCATATAAAAAGATGTCCAGATAAAATTTACCTAGTTGATCATGTATCCGAAACAAACAACAACATTGATCATTACGATCAAAAGCTCAAGCAATATTTACGAAAAAAAGGCTATAGAATAATTTATCTAGAAAAATTATCATTATCCGATCAAATATACTATTTAAACCATGCAAAAACGATATCTATGATGTCGGGAAATATTTCCCATAATTTAATCCTTTGCAAAAAAGAAAACGAAATAGTAATTTTTAATAAAACAGATCAAATAAATGAAGATCAAATGGTAATAGACCACACGACACCTGCCAATATTACATATATAGATGTTTATAAAAGAATTCTTCCAAGCTTATTTGGAAAAAAGCCCTTTCTAATATACATAAGTAAATATCTAAAAAATTGGGAGGGGTGATGTTATTAAAAAAGAACTAGATTTCAAGAATAGACTACCTGTAGTATTTAGGAAATAGAAGATACAATAACCAAAATAATACAAATTTATGAAATAAAAAACAGTTCTAAGCATGAAACTGCTAGAAAAATTTAGGAGTAAAATATGAATAAGACACTTGTTTTTATAAAAAAACACGCTTTTGTTATAGCTATAGTGATAGCGATTATCATTAAACACATTTTAACGATTAATCTACCAGTCTATGCAAGAGATGAAATCGGCGCCGATGAATATTTAATGCTGTATCAAGCAGAAAATTTGATAAAAGGAATGTACTTAGGTCCCTATAATTATTTAACTCTTGTCAAGGGAATTGGCTTTCCACTGTTTTTAACTCTAGCCTATAAGATAGGTATATCATACTTATCCTTGTACAGTATTTTTTATTCATTTGCATCATTAGTTGCTTTGATTCCACTGAGAAAAATGATAAAAAATAAATTCCTACAATTCATATTATTTATCGCAATTCTCTTTTGTCCTGCTACTTTTGACAATAATGTCCAGTTAGTGTATCGGAATATGCTGATACTTCCCCAATCAATTCTGCTGGTTTCTAGCTTGATGATGGTATATTATAATATAAAAGTAAATACGAAAAGAAGCTTATTATGGATAATTTTAGCTTCCTTTAGTTGGATATTTATGTGGCACACTCGTGAAGATTCTATATGGTCTTTACCTGTTGTGATAGTTACTTGGATAGTGTTATTAATAACCATAATAACAAAGAAAAAGAAACAAACAAATAGAAAAAAGTTAATTCAAAAAATAGCCATAATAACATTACCTTTTATTCTATTGTTTCTAAGTATTCAAGTAATTTCAGCAGTTAATTATAGAAATTATGGAATTTATACAACTAATCAATTAAATGATTCCAATTATACTAAAGCAGTAATGTTAATGATGAAAGTAAAACCTGAAAAAGAGATCGAACATGTGACAATCACTCGTGAAACATTACTAAGATTATATGAAGTTAGTCCTACTTTAGCTGAACTGAAAGACATTATTGAAAATGACTATATAAATAAAACCGGGTTAGTCATGGCTGAAGAAGATAATGGAGAAATAAATGAAGATCTAATTACCTGGACATTAACAGGAGCAGCTAGTGCCTTAGGGTATTATAAAGATGCGAAAACAGCTGAAACATTTTGGGGTAAGGTATATGACGAAATAAAAATAGCTATTGATAATGGTGATTTAGAAACGAGAACAATCTTACCATCCCGTTCTTTAATACCTTTTCCACAAAAAGAAGATAGCCTAAAACGATTGATTAGTTCTATAGGAGAATTATATATACGTGCAGCTAAATATGAAAATAGTATAATTGCAGTTAATAAATCAAGCCTAAGTGAAAGTGTAAATCGAAGATACGAAACTATAAGTGGTGGATATATTGTTAGAAGTGATACAAAAAAAGTAGTAGCAAACGGTTGTATTTTTTCCAAGGATAATGACGAAGAAATAACAATAGGATTTGAAGACGAAAACGGACAATTATTAAAGGAAATTCTCTTTAGTGATAGTCCAGATATTTATGATTACTATAAAGAAACAGAGAATGAAGAATACGAAAAAGCAAAGAAATGTCGTTATGTTGACTATTTAGAATTAGAACCAGAAAATAATGAAAACATATATATAGTCGCTAGAAACGAAAATGGTGAAGTAATTAATTCTTATAATTTAATGGATTTAAATGAATTTTATTTAGATGATAATTATAATTCAATTGTTGATCACCAACAAAGTGGTTTAAAAATAGAGAATGACCCGATGGAAGCTAAAGCTATACGGTACGTAACAGTCGCAAACAATATTAAAAATCTATACAGTTCCACAGGAGTAATATCATTGCTATTAAGTTTAATGTATTACTTTGGACTAACAATTTACATGATTGTTAATTCAATAAAGAAAAAGGCCAACAAGTTTGATAGATGGTTATTTCTATCTGCGATACTTGGAGCAACGACGGTTATTCTAATTGGATTAGGATATGTGAATGCCTTCATGGTAGATGTCCAAGGATATATAGCTAGTTGTAATGGCTTATTGAATCTGTTTATAATGTCAGCAATCTTTTTATTGATACAGGATATAATAGATCTTTTTTTGAATAAAGTCATGAAGAATTTAGCCAATGCAAAAAACAAAAATGTCAGACAATTTTTTAAAGCCCTAATGAAAATGGATACTAAAAAACTATTTAGAACCAAAACAAATAATACGTTAATTCAATTTTTTAGATATATATGGGTAGGTGGAATAGCTGCGATAGTGAATATCGGAATGTTATACGTATTTACAGATATACTCCATTTATATTATTTATTTTCCAATGTCTTATCTTTTACTCTAGGATTACTAGTTAATTATATTCTAAGTAAAAAATTTGTTTTCCAAGAAAAAGTAACAATGAATCGAATGAAAGAATTTATCATTTACGCAATAATTGGTATAATTGGTTTAGGAATAGATACAGGATTAATATGGGGATTTACATCTGGATTATCTATCTATTATTTAATCAGTAAGATTATATCTACGATGATAGTATTTATTTGGAATTTTGTAGCTAGAAAAGTATTTTATAAAATAATAAAGTAGGTGAAAGTATGAAAAAACAAAAAGTAATTATTATAGGAGCTGGTCCAGCTGGACTTACTGCCGGATATGAATTGTTAAAAAAGAGTAAAAAGTATGAAGTGACTATTCTAGAAGAGACTAAAGAAATTGGTGGGATTTCTAGAACCGTAAGATATAAAGGAAACAGAATGGATATTGGGGGGCATCGTTTCTTTTCTAAAGACCAAGATGTCATGACTTTTTGGGAAGAAATTATGCCATTACAAGGAAAACCATCTTATGATGATAAAAAATTAAACAGAGAAAAGCCTTTAAAAGAAGGTGGACCGGATCCCGAAAAAGAAGATAGAGTTATGTTGATTAGACATCGTGTTTCTAGGATCTATTATTTAAAAAAATTCTTTGATTATCCAATCAGTATGAAAAAAGAAACTTTTCAAAATATGGGTTTAAAGAGAACTTTTGTCAGTGGATGTAGTTACTTAAAAAGTATGGTAATTAAGAAAAAAGAAGACTCTTTAGAAAATTTTTATATCAATCGGTTTGGCAAAAAATTATACAGTATGTTTTTTGAAGGGTACACCGAAAAATTATGGGGTAGACATCCTAGTGAAATATCAGCAGATTGGGGTAGTCAACGAGTAAAAGGCTTATCGATTAGTGCGGTATTAAAGGATATGTTACATTTAAACAAAGGGAAAAAAGAAACTTCTTTAATCGAAGAATTTATTTATCCAAAATATGGTCCTGGACAGTTATGGGAAACCGTCGCCGAAGAATTTGAAAAAATGGGTGGTACTTTAGAGAAAAATCATAAAGTAGTGAAAATCAATTTTAAAGATAATAAGATTACTTCTGTAATCTGTGAGGTAAATGGCGAAGAAAAAACAATCAAAGGAGATATCTTTATTTCCTCGATGCCATTAAAAGATTTGGTAGAAGATTTAAATGGTGAAGTACCAAAGAAAATTCAAAAAATTGCCCATGGACTTCCTTATCGTGATTTCGTAACAGTAGGGTTATTAGTGAAAAAATTAAATTTGAAAAATGAGACTAAGATTAAAACCTTGGGAAATATTGTCCCTGATTGTTGGATTTATGTCCAAGAACCAGATGTAAAATTAGGCAGAATTCAAATTTTTAATAACTGGAGTCCATACATGGTAAAAAAACCTGAAGATACGGTATGGATTGGCTTGGAATACTTCTGTAATGAAAACGATGATTTCTGGAATATGAGTGACAAAGAATGCATCAACTTTGCGACAAAAGAATTAGTTTCTATGGGAATTATCAAAGAAAAAGACGTATTAGACTCTCACCGCGAAAAAGTAAAGAAAGCATATCCTGCTTATTTTGATACCTATAGTGAAATTGATCAGTTAGTAAAATATTTAAATAAATTTGGTAATTTATATTGTGTTGGTAGAAATGGTCAACACAGGTATAACAACATGGATCATTCAATGGTAACTTCATTTGAAACAGTAAAGAATATCTTAAGTGGAGAAAAGAAAAAAGATAATATTTGGAATGTGAATACTGATAAAGAGTATCATGAAGAGAAAAAGTAGTCTTATAGGGCAGATAAAGTTTTATTTATCTGCCATTTTTATATATTAAGAATTTACTTAGTATGGAGGATTAAAATAAGAAATAGAAAATGTTATAATTTATTTGATTTACATGCAAATATTTGATGAAGGTTTATGAATTATTAACAAAAGAGGAAAATAGATATGATGGAGATAACTGATAGTTATCAGATTTTTCTTTATCAAGCGACAAAATCATCATAGTTCAAAAAAGTAAAGTTGCAGAAAAGAGAATAAAAAAAGAAATAGATACAAAACGAAAGAAAAAAAACTAGAGTAGCGACTTATCACAGGTTAAGTCTTAGAATAAAGACGGCCTTATTTATGAGGCAAAAACTTAGGAGCTAACGCCTAAAATACGAAACTTTTATTTTCCATTTTGCTTTATAGTAAGTTAAAATCATCAAAAAATATATGCCTATTTAACTTTTTTTGTTATACTTATATTATACGAAAAACGACATACAGTAGAAAGAAGTGAGATAATGCCTAAAGTATCTAGTAAAAATTCTTCAAAGGATTTTGCTATAAAGATAAAGAATGTTTCAAAAGAGTTTAAATTGATTTATGATAAGCCTTTTACATTAAAAGAAAGATTAGTTTTTTGGAATAAAACAAAAGTAGGAAAACATCAAGTATTAAATGGGGTTAGTTTAAATATCAAAAAAGGAGAAACCGTTGCTTTAATAGGAGTAAATGGCAGTGGGAAAAGTACATTGTTAAAGTTAATGACAAAAATTATTTACCCCACAAGTGGCAGCATTGAAATAAATGGTAAGTTGACATCACTATTAGAGTTAGGAGCAGGATTTCATCCTGATTTTACAGGAAGAGAGAACATTTATTTTAATGCTTCTATCTTTGGATTGACTGCTGCCGAAATTGATAAAAGAGTAGGAGATATCATTGAATTTTCTGAGCTTGGTAGCTTCATTGATAATCCGGTCAGGACTTATTCGTCAGGTATGTATATGCGTCTTGCTTTTTCTGTTGCAATAAATGTAGATGCTGAAATTTTACTAATTGATGAAATCCTAGCCGTTGGAGATCAACATTTCCAAGAAAAATGTTTTGCCAAATTACAAGAACTAAAAAAAAGTGGAAAGACAATCGTAATTGTTAGTCACGCTCTTGATTCAATAAGAGAGTTATGCGACCGTGCCGTTTGGATTTATGATGGTGAAATTAGAATGGATGGAAAAACGGATAAAGTAGTGGAAGAATACTTGAAGGTGTGTGGATAATATGATGAAAGAAATGATAAATAATTTATATTCATATCGACAGTTATTAAAAAGTAATGTTCAAAAAGAAATAAGGGGAAAATATAAAGGCTCCTTTTTAGGAGTACTCTGGTCATTTGTCAATCCCCTCTTGATGACCTTAGTTTATGCAATTGTGTTTCCATTAATTTTAAAGAATACCGAGCCACATTATGTAACTTACCTAGTAATTGGAATTTTACCTTGGAATTATTTTACCACGGTAATTAGTCAAGGTACTACAACGATTTTGGGAAATGGGGGGATATTAAAAAAAGTTTATTTCCCACGTGAAATATTCCCAATTTCTGTGAACTTAAGTGGAGTAATTAATTTTCTAATTTCTTGCTTAGTCATGTGTTTATTTTTAATTTTTAGTGGGATTGGTTTTAGTTGGCTAATTATCTTTTTTCCATTAGTAGTATTAACACAATTTATTATTCAACAAGCAGTTATCTTTATCACTAGTGCAATAGATGTATATGTCAGAGATTCAGAGTATATCATTAATTTTTTTGTAAATATGCTATTTTATGCAACACCCATTTTATATTCGGCAGATATGTTTGCTGGTAGCGCAGTAGAGTGGTTAATTAAGATAAACCCGATGGCGGTTATCATAAATGCCTATAGGGATATTTTCTATTATCAGGTTATGCCAGATATACAGATGTTGTTACTTGTACTAGTTGCATCGATTATCTTATTCTATATAGGATTGCGGATATTTAGAAAATTAGAAAAAGGTTTTGCCGAGGAATTATAATATGAAGTTGGCAGGCGTAGTCGTTTGGTATAATCCTAGTGATAAAGATGTTAAAAATATTGAATCCTATATTGATGAATTAGATAAATTATACATCTTTGATAATAGCGAAAAAAAAGATAATAAAAATAAAGTGCCCACTTCAAAAAAAATTGAATACATTTCTCAACATGAGAATCTAGGAATTGCTACAGCTTTGAATATCACAGCTAATAAAGCACTAGGTGAAGGGTATTTATATTTACTAACAATGGATCAAGACAGTAAATTTAAAAAAGATGATCTAAAAAAAATGAAGGATCTTGTGAAAAGAATGGATCTATCTAAGATAGGTATTATTAGTCCTTGGCATAAAACAAAACTAAAATTAGAAAAACCACAAGAAAAAATAGATTATCCCCTTGATGTCATGACTTCTGGAAATATCATTAATCTAAAAATCTATAAAAAATTAAAAGGCTTCAAAGATTTCTTATTTATTGATGGAGTAGACATTGAGTATTGCTTACATCTAAAAAAAGAAGGCTATAAAATAATGAGATTAAATGAAATAGAATTGACCCACGATTTAGGAGATATATTTTATAGAAAGTTTTTCAATAAGGAGTTTATGTGTGATAATCATAATTATCTAAGAATTTATTATATGACAAGAAATTATCGTTACATCAGAAAAGAATACCGCAATATTGCTCCAGAATTTTGTGATGTTTTAGTGAAAATAAAAGGTTTAATTTTTAAAATTGTCTTTTATGAAAAAGATAAATATAGAAAACTAAGAAGTATATTTTTAGGAATAAGAGATTATAAAAGAAAAAAATACGGGAAATATGAAAGTGAGAGATAAAATGCCAGATATCAAATACTTAATAGAAAAATCTAAAGAGACCATAAGCGAAGAAGGTGTCAAAGAATTTGCTAAAAAGTCTCTTCGCTACATCAAAGGCCAGAAAAATTCGGTAAATCACAAAAAAAGTTATAAAGATGTACTATTTATAAATGGGTGTACATTACCTCATCCAACAAGATATAGAGTAGATCATCAGATTGAGCAATTATTGGCAAATGGTTATACTGCAGATCTAGTTTTTTATGAAAAGCTCGATTTAGAAATGGAAAAATATTATAAAACGTTTGTGTTTTTTAGATGCCCAATTACAGATACTATTAGAGATTTTATTACGAAAGCTAAAATGCAAAATAAAGTAATTTTTTATGATATTGATGATTTAGTATTCGATAAAGAATATACGAAAACAATAAAGCATCTAAATAATATGTCTAAAGAGGAATTAGACTTATATTATAACGGTATAACTAGGATGGGAGAAACTTTGAAGTTATGTGATTATGCGATTACTACTACTCCAACACTAGCTAATGAATTAAAAAAATATGTAAAAGAAGTTTTTATTAATCGAAATGTAGCATCAGAAAAAATGGCAGAATTATCGATAAGGGCAACTAAAAATAGGGTAAAGGATGATTCAAAAGTAGTGATTGGTTATCTGAGTGGTAGCATTACTCATAATGCGGATTTTGAACTTGTTTTGCCGACAATTACTGAAATAATGAAAAAATATGCTCATGTATATTTAAAAGTAGTAGGAATTTTAGATCTTCCTGAAGAACTAAAACCATTCTCGGAAAGAATTCTCAAAGAGCCCTTTGTATCATGGAAAAAGTTGCCGGATATTGTTGCCTCTCTAGATATAAATTTGGCATCCTTAGAGGATAGTTTATTTAATAGAGCAAAATCAGAAAATAAATGGGTAGAAGCAGCCTTGTGTAAAGTACCTACTGTTGCTTCTGATATAGGAGCCTTCCAAGAGATGATCGTAGATGGGAAGGATGGCTTTCTTTGTAAAAATGAAAAAGATTGGTTTTCTATCTTAGATAAGTTAATCTTAAATAAAGAATTAAGGAAAAAAATCGGAGAAGAAGCTTACTCACGAGTAATAAAAAATAATATTACTACATATACTGGCTATCCATTAGTCCAGTTTATTACTAGTAAACTTCCTAAAACAATCGCCTTTGTTTTGCCAACTACCAATATTAGTGGTGGTGTGAATGTAATTTTAAAACACTGTAGTATTTTAAGAAAAACGGGAATAAATGTATTCATTATTAATTCAGATAAAGTGGATGATAATATTATCAATCAAGATGGGGAAACTGAAGTGGTTTCTAATATCATTAGTAGAGTAGATGCTAAAATTGATATGATGGTAGCTTCCCTTTGGGCCACTTTGGAATATGTAAAAAATTATCCCAAAGTATTAACTAAAGCTTATCTTGTTCAAAACTTTGAAACTGATTTCATGAAATATGGGGATTTTTCGAGAATTGTAGCTAATTCTACTTATAGTTATGATGATGTGAAATATATCACTATATCTAAGTGGTGTCAAAAATGGTTAGAAGAGGATTTTGGAAGAAAAGTATCCTATGTTAGAAATGGTTTAAATTTAAATCAGTTCCTATACAAAGAAAGGAAATTTAGCAAAAAAATTAAAATTCTAGTTGAAGGGAACAGCGATGACTATTATAAAAATGTAGACGAGAGTTTTAAAATAGTAGAAAAATTAGATAAAGAGAAATATGAGATTCATTTTTTATCTTATCAGGGAACACCAAAAAAATGGTACTATGTAGATAAATTTATGCACCGCGTTCCATACGATGAAGTAGCTAAAGTTTACCAAGACGCAGATATTTTAATTAAATCTAGCATTCTAGAGAGTTTTTCCTATCCACCATTAGAAATGATGGCAACAGGTGGTTTATGTGTTGTAGTTCCCAACGATGGAAATGTAGAATATTTACAAGATGGCGTAAATTGTCTCTTCTATCAAAGAGGAAACATCGAAGAAGCTATTCAAAAAATAGAAAATATAACAAAAGATAAAAAATTAAGAGAAAAATTAATAAAAAATGGTCAAGAAACAGCTAAAAGTCGAAGTTGGGAAAATATTGAAGAAGAGATTATAAAAGTATATACTGAGGAGTAATATGAAAAAAATTACAATAGAAAAATTATTTGTTATTATAGGATTTATAGTTGGATGCTTATTTATATATATAATTCCACCATTTCAATCTCCAGATGAAGATAGTCATTTCAAAAAAGCTTACGCGATATCAGAAGGAGAGTTTTTTGCTTCTACTAATGGAACTATATCAGGATTAAAAATTCCAGATACTATGCAAGAGTATATCCAAGAAAAAGTATCAGTAATGAGCAATCGTGAATGGAAATATACCTATCATGATTGCTACTACGATCAATTATTGCCTGGTGAATTCTCCCAAAAAACATTAATAGAGGTATCTACTTCAGGGTCAACACCAATAGCGCATATTATTCCAGCAATAGGAATATTTTTCTCTAAAATCCTAGCACCGTTTTTTGTAAATGGAGCCCCGTCGACAGCACTAATGTTGTATTTTGCTAGATTCTTCTCTTTACTAGCTTATTTAACAATTGGTTATTTTGCTATAAAAATTACTCCTTCATTTAAAAAAAGTATGTTGACTATTTTATTAGTTCCTATGTCTATATTTTTGGGAAGTATGGTAAGCTATGACAGTTTATTAATTTCGATTTCTCTTTTAAGTATAGCCACGATATTGAGACTAATTTATGATAAAAAAGCTAAATTTGATAAAAAAGGTTTTTTCTTATTTACAATTATTGGCTATATCCTCTTAAATATTAAAGTAATCTATGCCCCTTTATTAGCGTTATTAATTTTTGTGCCATCCGAAAAGTTTAAAGACGGGAAAAAATGGAGAACTTATTTTGCATTAGGAACAGCAATTATTTTACTAACAATTGTTTTTAAAATTCCTAATATGCTATTAGAAGTTGCTCCTAAAGAAAGTTTGTCATCAGATCAGCTAATGTATGTACTAAGCCATCCACTATCTTATTTAAAAATCCTTCTTGTAAATTTAAAAGATCAATTCTGGACACAACTTTATTGGATGACAGGAAATTTTGGACTGTTAGATACTTATTTACCACCATTATTTATTTTTATTATTTTAATAAATTTAATAATTACTTTTGTAACTGATGGTATTTCAGAGAAGATAAAAATTACTAATAAACAAAAAATAATGATAATTGCTATATTCATCGTCGGAATAGTTGGCATGTATACCGCTATGTATATTTTCTGGACAGCAGATGTTTTCAATCAAGTTGGCGGAAATCAAATAACAGGGGTTCAAGGCAGATACTTTCTTCCGTTATTGATTTTGCTTCCGCTATTATGTAGTACTAATTTATTTTTAGCAAAGAAAAAAATTATGGATTTTTCAAGAACATATTTTAATTATTCAGTAATAGTAACAATTGTTTGCCTAAGTATTAGCTTAATCGTAAATATGACACGATTTTGGATTTAATCATATTACATTATTATAATTTATATGATATTAAAATTAAAAGACTATGTTTTTTAAATAGAGGTGATAGATGTGAAGAATGGCAAAGTACTATTTGTGATACCAGCATATAATGAAGAAGAGAATATAGAAAAGGTATTAAAAGAAATCCAAAATGATGCAAATTTTGCAGACGTTATAGTGATTAATGATTGTTCTAAAGACAATACAAAAAAAATAGTAGAACAAAATGGAGTGAAATGTATAACTGGGATTTTTAATTTAAAATATGCAATGGCCGTACAAACTGGAATTAAATATGCTTACGTGAATAATTATGACTATGTAATTCAATTTGATGCTGATGGACAACATATAGCAAAAGAGGCTATAAAATTATTAGAAGAAATAAAACGTTCAGATAGCGATATTGTAATCGGCTCTAGATACTTAAAAGATACTGGTTATCCTTGTCCCTTTTTTAGAAAAATTGGAACGAAATTTTTTGCGGGTATAATTCAAATAATATGTAAAAAGAAAATAGCTGACCCATTATCAGGTTTTCAATGCTTAAATAAAAAAGTAATAGAGAGATATGCCCAAATGGGAAATTATCCGGAGTTTCCTGATGCCAATTTAGTGATTGAAATGTTAATATTGGGGTACAAGATTAAAGAAATTCCAGTCAAAATGAGACTCCGCGAAAACGGAGAAAGTATGCATGGTGGGATTATTAAACCGATAAAATATATGATCAATATGTTATATACTATTGTATTTATCATTATACAAAACCCAAGAAAGAGGGCAAGATAATATGAAAAACATGTATTTTATAATTTTAGCAATTTTAGTTATATTATATGTAGTCCATGAAGTGAGAAAAAAGAAGTTTTCAATTAAAGAGAGCTTTTGGTGGATAATAGCTTCACTTATAATGTTAATTCTAGCAATTTTTCCGTATTCAATCGATAGACTGGCAAAATTTTTAAATATTGCTTACCCGCCATCTTTATTATTTGTACTATGTATTATCTTTTTGCTATTTATCAATTTTAGAAATAGTAAAAAAATTGCTGAGCATCAAGAAAAAATTATAGAGTTAGCACAACATGTTGCTATATTAGAAAATGAATTAGAAGATTTAAGAAGAAAGGAAAGAGGTAAATGAAAATTATTTTAACAGTAGTTTATATTATTTTAACTACTTTAGGAATGCTTTTGATGAAATTAGGCGGAGATTCACTATCACTAAGTTTTACTAATGGCGTAAACTTTAAAATTGGATTTGTAACCTTATTAGGATTCCTTTCTTATCTTGGAAGTTTTCTTCTATGGCAAAAATTAGTAGTCACTTTTGATTTAAGCTATATTGTTCCAATAACTACAGGAATATGCCAACTTTTAATACTGATAATTGGTGTCTGCTTTTTTAAGGAACAAGTGAATTTTGCTAGTATTATTGGGGCAGTCTTAGTAATTATTGGAGTTGTTTTATTAGCAATAGGTAAGAGGTAAATATGAAAATAACATTAATAACAGTTTGCTATAATTCTGAATCAACAATTCAGGATACTTTAGAATCAGTATTAAAACAAACTTATAAAAATTACGAGTATTTAATTATTGATGGAAAAAGTAAGGATAACACCTTAAAGATAGTTAAATCGTATGAGGCTAAATTTAATAAAAGATTAAAATATATTTCTGAACCTGATAATGGATTATATGATGCAATGAATAAAGGGATAAAAATGGCGACAGGTGATATTATTGGGATTATTAACTCTGATGATGTTCTAGCTTCTTATGATGTATTAGAAACTATAGTTAAGACTTTTCAAAAAAACAAATGCGATGCAACATATTCAAAACTGGAAATAAGAGACGAAAAACTAGATAAAGTTGTACGGGTCTTTGATCCCAAAAAAGGAAATTATAAGTTTGGCTGGTATCCTCCACACCCAACTTTATATGTGAAAACGGAAGTATATAAAAAGCATGGCTTATATAATCAAGATTTTAAAATCGCAGCAGACTATGATTTTATGTTGAGAGTGATGAAAGATCAAAGGTTAAAAATGCAATATATTAATAAAGTACTTGTGCATATGCGTAGCGGTGGATTAAGCACAAATGGTCTCAAAGGATATTATAAAAGCTTAAAAGAGGGGTATACAGTTTTAAAAGCAAATGAAATTAAATTGCCATTCTTTGTAAATGGATTACGTGCTATAAATATATTTTTGCAAGTACTAAAAGCAAAAACTAAAAATAATACAAGGAGGGGATAAAATGAAAACTATTCTAGTAACCGGAGGTATGGGCTATATCGGTAGTCATACGGTAGTAGAATTATTAGAAAATAACTATGAAGTGATTATTGTCGATAATTTAATTAACTCCAAATTAGAAGTATTGAATAATATTGAAAAGATAACTGGAAAACGACCTAAGTTTTATCAGTATGACTTGTGTAATCAAAATGATTTAGAACAAGTATTTAAGGAAAATAAAATTGATGCTACTATTCATTTTGCTGGATTAAAAGCAGTAGGAGAGTCAGTAAAAAAGCCACTTTTATACTACCAGAACAATTTAGTATCCACTTTGAACTTACTAGAAATAATGACTAAGTATAATTGCAAAAAACTAGTATTTTCTTCAAGTGCTACAGTTTACGGTAATCCTTCATCGTTACCAATTAAAGAAGATTTTCCATTATCAACTACCAATCCATATGGATCAACCAAATTATTTATCGAGTACATGTTAAAAGATTTATATAAAGCGGACCCTACTTGGAGTATAGCAATCCTTCGCTATTTCAATCCAATCGGTGCACATTCGTCTTATTTATTAGGAGAAGATCCTAATGGAATTCCGAATAATTTAATGCCTTACATTGTGAAAGTAGCAACGAAAGAACTTGATCATCTAAATGTTTTTGGAAATGATTATGACACAAAGGATGGAACTGGAGTAAGAGATTATATTCATGTAGTAGATCTTGCCAAAGGTCATATAAAAGCAATTGAAAAGATTATGAAAACTAATCAAATAGACTGTTACAATTTAGGAACTGGGCATGGATATAGTGTCTTAGAAATTGTAAATACTTTCGAAAAAATAAACAATGTAAAAATACCGTATCAAATAGTAGAGCGAAGAGCAGGAGACATCGCGGAATGTTATGCTGATCCATCGTATGCAAAACAAGAATTAAATTTTACTTGTACGAAAACTTTAGAAGATATGGTAAGAGACAGCTATCAATATATTGTTCATCATAAGAAATAAACCTATAAAGTATAAAAACTTTATAGGTCAGGCCGTTGACAAAGTCGGTTTTTCAAACCGGCTTTGTCATACAGCCTTTTATATTCCCCATAAAAGTATAAAAAAAGAGCAATTTTAGGAAATTTCTATCTAAAATTGCTCATATTTTGACATTTTTCTACCACTTTAAACCAACTAAAATATTAGTTTTTTAGAATAGGTAGTTTGTCAACACTCTGACCTATAAAGTATAAAAACTTTATAGGTTTTACTTTGAAAGTTCCTTATTTTATTGAACAGATAATATCGTTTGCCCAATCTTTGGCATGATCTAAATCGTGTTCATCAGGGTGAGGTAATGCTTCATCGAAGTTATGGATACTGACCTTAAGGTTAGCATCTTCAGAATTTTGAGTAAGAAGTTGTATATATCTATCTCTAATTTGAATAGGCATTTTTCCCTGACAGAAAAAATAACCAAGTATTTGATTCGATGGATCTATTTCTTTTTGGATACGTTTGAATAATTGATCATAATAAAGTTGATCACCACCATATCCGACAGTCCCAAAATAGGCTATCTTTTCCTTTTTCATTTTTTGAATCAACTGAATTGTTTCTGAAGAAGAATTGCCTTTATCTGTCCAAGAACCAATAAAATAAAGATCGGCATGAATATCAGAAAGATTTTTAGGAATTTTCCCAAAATAAACAACTTCCTGATCTTTTAAGGCTTCTTTTATTGCGGATGCTACACACTCTGTATTTCCAGTATGGCTGGAGTAAATAATGGCAATTTTCATCTTTCTTCGCCTAGACGCTCGATAATCGAAGTGATTTTCTTTTTTAATTCTTCTTCATTAATTGGTAAAAGTAATTGGTGGTTCTTCATCAAAATCTCTCCATTTATGATGGTAGTATCTACGTGCTTACTCTCAGTATTATGAACGATCTGGGTAATTAAATCAACAGTTGGATAAGTTTCAATGTCCTGATAATCGAGGATGATAATATCCGCAAGTTTTCCCACTTCGATTGAGCCGATTTTATCTTCTAATCCTAACGCTTTTGCTCCGTTTATGGTAGTTAGCTTCAAAACATCATAAGAACTAAAAACAGTAGGATCTTGATAGAGTGCTTTTTGAAGT
Organism: uncultured Bacilli bacterium; assembly: GCA_944350365.1. GTDB lineage: Bacteria > Bacillota_I > Bacilli_A > RF39 > UBA660 > Alloscybalousia. The sequence continues at coordinate 14,956 of CALVOU010000010.1, read as the reverse complement.
TGATCAGTAACTGACATATGGTAAAACAAGTTAAGATTATTTCCACTTCCTTGTCCGTCTGTACCTAGACAAACATTAATCCCATGTTTCCTATAGCTACTAATGTCTGCGATCCCACACCCTAAGTTGAGATTACTAATTGGATTGGTTACAATGGAGACATCTTTTCCTCTTAAAATTTCTTGCTCTTTTTCGGAAATAAAAGTTCCATGTGCGAGAATCAAATGGTTATCCAAAAAACCAAGTTCCTCTAAAGCTTCAACGGGTAACTTTTGGTAATCTTGTTCAATTCCCTGTACCTCACTTTCATTTTCGCAAAAATGCATGTGAATCGGTAAATGTAAATCGTCTGCTAACTGTTTACATTTTTTTAAATATTCTTTACTACAAGTATACATTGCGTGTGGTGTCAAGCTAAAAGTAAGAAGAGGGGAATCTTTGTGACTCTGATAAAGTTCCATAAAGTCTTGAATTCTTTCCATAGATGCCTCATCCCCATTTCCCATTAGACATCTAGAGTACATACACCTAACTTTAGTTTCTTGTAAAGCGCGAATACTTCCTCTCCAACCAAAATACATATCATTAGCGGTTGTTGTTCCAGTTTTGATCATCTCAATACAAGATAATAAAGTGGTATAATAAAGATCATCATCAGTCATATTATCTTCGATCGGCCAAATTTTTTTGTTTAACCAATCTTGTAAATTCAAATTGTCATTGGTTGCTCTAAAAATGCTCATTCCTAAATGGGTATGACCATTAATTAAACCAGGCATTACGATTTTTCCAGTCGCATCGATTAATTCATCGTACTGACCGGTATAGTTTTTACATATATCACAAATATATTGATCTTCAACCACAATATCTACATTTTCGTATTTAGCACGATTCGTATCCATCGTGATTACAGTTCCATTTTTAATTACTTTTTTCATACTATCCTCCGTACTCATTATACAATATTTTAAAATTTTTGAAAATAAAGTGAGATGTTTTCTCTTTTCCTTAGAATAATAGAGATAGGGGGAGAGATAAATGAAAAAAATATGGACATTAGTTGTATTACTTCTATCACTAAGTTTGATAGAAATAACAGAAGTAAAAGCATTAACTGACAGTTTCTATGAAGCAGAATATGTTAGTGGTGCTTATATTAAGAAGTTTAAGCCGGGAGCATCTACTGGAAGATATCAACAAATGCGGGTATTTAGAAGAAGCTCTGATCAGCAAGTAGCTTACTGTATTGAGATATGGAAGGAATTACTAGATGGAAAACCGGTCATTGGTTACCAAGAAGACTTTCTAAATCACATCAATTTATCGGAAGAACTCTGGGAAAAAATCGAGTTACTTGCTTATTATGGTTACGGTTATCAGGATCATACTTCACTAGATTGGTATGCCGTTACCCAATATTTAATCTGGAAGACACTAGAACCGGATAGTACAATCTATTTTACGGGTACTTTAAATGGTAATCGAATAGATAAATATCAATCAGAGATTGCGGAACTAGAACGTTTAGTAGATAGTCATAACCAACTACCTAGTTTTGTGAATCAGAAGTATCAGCTTACCTATAATGAAGAATATATTCTTACAGATACCAATCAAGTATTAGAAAATTTTACCATTCAGGCGGATGAAAACTTATCGGTAAAAAAAGAAGGGAATGAGCTAAGAGTTAAATCTACACAATTAGGGACATCTAAAATTATCCTATCGAAAGAATCAGCCAATAAGACAACACTTTATGTTGACTTAGAGAGTCAAAGTTTAATTGTTCGTGGTGGCTTCAATAAAATATCTAGTGAAGTAGAAGTAGAATTACCATATAGTACTTTTCAAATACAAAAAAGAGATAAAGAAACTGGCAGTTCGACTCCACAAGGAGAAGCGAGTTTTGTAGGAACTACCTTCGAAATATCCAATTCAGATAAAAGTTTGGTGAAGCAATTAATGATTCAAAAGGATGGTTATTCTAATATAATAGAGTTGCCACCTGGAAACTATAGAATTAAAGAAATAAAAGCAGGAAAAGGATACAAATTAGATGAGCAAGAACGCTATATACTTATTGGAAAGAACGATCATCAACTGATCTGGAATTGGGATAACGAGGTATATAAAGGGAAAATTATTCTTCAAAAATACTATGGTAGTAAGGAAAAAGGAGAATATATCGAAGAAGAAAATGCAGAGTTCGAAGTTTATAATAATAAAGAGGAATTAATCAAGACAATAACTACCGATAAACAAGGCAAAGTAGAAATAGAATTACCCTATGGAACATACAAAATCATTCAAATAAAAGGAAAGAAAAACTATGAATTAAGTAAACCGTTTACCGTGACAATCAGCGAGACGAGTGATACGGAACAAACAATAACGTTAAAGAATGAAGAAATCGGTTACCGAGTTAAAGTCATTAAACTCGATAAGGATAGTAAATTACCAATTAAAGATAAAATAAAATTTAAGATTAAGAATAAAACAACAGGAGAATATGTAGTACGTCATCTGACTACACCGATTCCTAGTGAAACGACTATATTTGAAACGAATGATGAAGGGTATTTTATTACTGATATGCCTCTATTAACAGGAACATATCTATTAGAAGAAGTATCCGCACCATTTGGTTATCAACAACAAACAGAACCTCTTGAGTTCACCATTTCAGAAGTATCAGAAACGTTACCCGATTCATTATATGGCGAAGTAATTCTTGTCGAAATAGAAAATCAAAGAGCTTATGGCATTATTGAAATAGAAAAACAAGGCGAAGTAATGATGACAACAGGAGGGCTTTCTTTCCGAATGATGCCCCTTGAAGGAGTAGAATTTTCCATTTTTGCTGGTGAAGAAATAAAAACCAAAGATGGTACCATTCTTTATCAAAAAGATCAATTAGTAGAAATTTTAGCCACTAACCGAGAAGGGTTAACAAGAAGTAGTAAATTACCTTTAGGAAAGTATTATGTCGTTGAAACCAAAAAGTTAGAACCATATGATGAAAATAATCATAAATACTTTGTCGATTTAACCACGCATAGTCAAAAGTTAACATTAGCTTTTGAAAACACATTAAAGAAAAGTGATATTGAAATTATAAAAATTGATGCTGATACAAAAACAAAGATCGGTAAAGCGAAATTTTCTCTTTATACCGAAAATAACGAATATTTAGGCAGTGTTTATAGTAGCCAAGATGGAAAAGCGTATTTTTATGATATCCCCTTAGGAAACTATTACGTTGTGGAAGAAGAAGCACCATTTGGTTATGAAAGAGATAAGAATGAACACTATCTAGAAATTATTGAGAATCAGAAAACCTATACGCTTACCATACCTAATCATAAAATAGAGTTACCACCCAAAACGGGAATATCACCTGTTCAAGGACAAACAAATTATTCTTCGCTAATTCTCTTAGGATCAATAGGAATCTTTCTTGGTTATCGAAAAATAAAACGTTCAAGAATCTGAAAAGGTTCTTTTTCTTTACTAAAAAAGCAATCTATTCTATAATAAATACAGGTGAAACTATGAAAAAAATAAGTATTTTATCCCTTCATTTGGGCTATGGTGGGATTGAAAAAAGTGTTGCGAATCTAGCCAATCTACTAATCAAAGATTATGAAGTAGAGATTATATCAACCTATAAATTAGATCAATCTCCTGCTTTTGAAATCGATCCAAAAGTAAAAGTAACGTATTTAATTGAAAAATATAAACCTAATCGTGAAGAATGGAAACGTTCGATAAAAAAATTAAAGCCAATTACGTTTATTAAAGAAAGTTATAAAGCACTTTTAGTATTATTTTTAAGACGTTCAAAAACAACAAAGGCAATAAAAAATAGTAATAGTGATATCATCATCTCAACTCGGGATTTATTCAATAAATGGCTAGGAGAATATGGAAAAAAGAAGACCTATAAAATAGGATGGGAACATAATCATCATCACCAAGATGTCACCTATATCAATAAAGTAGTGACTTCTTGTAAAAAGTTAGATGCTCTAGTATTAGTTTCTGACTCCTTAAGAAGTTTTTATAAAAAAGAAATGAAAAAAAGAAACTATAAATGTAAATGCGTCTATATTCCCAATATGTTAGATAAAATCCCAGAACAGCTTTCTTCACTATCCGAAAAAAGAATAATTGCTATTGGTAGATTATCTAGAGAAAAAGGGTTTACTGACCTAATTGAAGTATTTCGCTTGTTACATGAGAAAAAGCCAGATTGGCATTTAGATATCGTTGGCGATGGAGCAGAAAGAAATAAAGTGGTCGATATGATTTATGAATATAAATTAACAGATCATATTATGGTTCACGGCTTTTTAAAACGTAAAGAAATCGATAAATTATTGTCCCAATCTTCTCTTTATGTGATGACTTCTTACACAGAGTCTTTTGGGATTGTCTTAATCGAAGCAATGTCTTATGGTATTCCTTGTCTTGCCTATACTTCGGCAGAAGGGGCCAATGACTTAATTGTAAATGACCAAAATGGCTATTTAATTGAAAATAGAGATCCTAATCTTATGGTAGAAAAGCTAATTGAATTGATTGATGATCCGAAGAAACGTCAATTTTTAGGAAAAAATGCAAGAAAGACTAGTCTAAATTATACTCCGGATCAAGTAAAGACCAGTTGGCATAAATTGTTGAAAAAGAAGGGATAAAAAGATGAAAAAGAAAGTAATGTTTATTTCTAGCGCCGGTGGACACCTATCTGAATTATTGATGTTATCTAAGTTATTTCCAAAATATAATTATACGATAATTACTGAAAAAACCGCTTCCACAACTTATTTAACCAAAAAATATCCTAAAAAAATTTCTTTTTTGTGTTATGGAACGAAAGATCATCTACTAACTTATCCATTTAAATTATTAGCAAACTGTTTTAAAAGTTTATATCTATACTTAAAAATTCGCCCAGAATTTATTGTGACAACCGGTACCCACACAGCTGGACCAATGTGTTGTATCGGTAAAATTTTTGGTAGTAAAATTATCTATATAGAAACACTAGCCAATATCAAAACCAAAACCGCAACGGGAAGACTAATTTATCCATTTGCCGATTTATTTATCGTCCAATGGCCAAGTATGTTAAAACTATATCCTAAAGCTCGTTATGGTGGTTGGATCTATTGAGGAGAGAAAAATATGATTTTAGTAACATTAGGAACTCAAGATAAGAGTTTTGAAAGACTCCTAAAAGCCTTAGATCAACTGATTGAAAAAAAAGTGATTCAAGAAGAAGTAGTCGTTCAAGCAGGATATACAAATTATGAAAGCAAAAATATGAAAGTGCTTTCTTATCTTCCTAAAGAGGAATTAGAAAAATTAATAGAAAAATGTGATTTATTAATTACCCATGCTGGAGTCGGTTCCATTATGGATGGGTTAAAGAAAAAGAAAAAGATTATCGCAATTCCTAGACTAGCTGAGTATCAAGAACATACGAATGACCATCAACTACAAATCGCAGAAGAATTTAAAAAAGAAGGTTATCTACTTAGTGTAGTAGATATGAAAGATTTAAAAAAAGTATTGACTAAAGTAAAACAGTTTAAACCTAAAGAATATCATGAGGGCAATCAAAAAATGTTAGATTTAATTGAAAACTATATAGCGACTAACCATAAAGATAACCGTATTGTTCTTTATCTAGTGTTCTTATTAGTTATTGGTATCCTTCTATTGATTATTTTACACTAATAGTAAAGTAACTTATATTTTCTAGATAGATATTGGTAAATACTGCTAATTTGACTTATAATAGAGAAAGAGGAGGAAACAACGTGAAAAAAGTTTCTATTGTAGTACCTTGTTATAATGAAGAAGAATCTCTTCCTATTTTCTATGAGACAACTGTGAAAACCGCTAAAGAGTTAAAAGACAAGGTAGTTTTTGAATTTTTATTTATTGATGATGGAAGTAAAGATAAGACATTATCTGTGTTAAAAGATTTAGCGAAACAGGATAAGCGAGTTAGATATATTTCTTTTTCTAGAAATTTTGGAAAAGAAGCCGCGATGCTTGCTGGATTAGAACATGCCAAAGGGGATTATGTTACCATTATGGATGCCGACTTACAAGACCCTCCATCGCTATTAGCAGAAATGATTGAACTATTAGAAAGTGGCGAATACGATTGTGTAGCGACGAAGAGTACTAATCGTAAAGGATACTCTTTTTTTAGAAAAACATTTACTAAATGGTTTTATAGTATCATTAGTAAGTTGTCGAATATTGAATTGGTACCAGGCGCTAGAGATTTTCGCTTAATGACTAGACAAATGGTAGAAGCTATTACTTCAATGAAAGAATATAATCGTTATTCTAAAGGATTATTTAGCTTCGTTGGTTTTAAAACCAAATGGATTGATTTTCAAATCGAAGAACGAGTAGCGGGTACAACCAAGTGGAATTTCTGGAAACTATTTTCCTATGCAGTAGAAGGAATCGTTGCTTTTTCGACTACGCCTTTAGTGTTTGCTGCTCTAGTTGGATTAATCTTCTGCTTAATTTCTTTTATTCTAATTATCGTAATTATCGCTAAAACATTAATTTGGGGTGATCCTGTAGGTGGTTGGCCTAGTATGGCTTGCATTATGTTCTTTGTTGGTGGAATTCAACTATTTTGTACCGGTATTATCGGTGAGTATTTGGCTAAGGCCTATCTAGAAACGAAAAAAAGACCAGTCTATATTATTAGAGAAACAGAAAATAAAAAAGAAGAACATGAATAAATAATCAAAAGTAGCTTGTATAAAAACTGTAAAGCTACTTTTTCTATAGATAAATTTTTGACGGAAAACAGAAAACCAAGTATAATATAAATAGAAAAGAAATGAGGGAAGAAGAATGGTTGGAAAAAACATTGAAAATATTTTAAAGTATTTGCAAGAGAATCCTAACATCGATATCAATGCTGAAGAAGCGGTCAGGATGTTTATTGATGCGAGTGAACAGGGAAGAAAATATAATAACCTAGAACAAATGGAATTAAAAAAAGAATTAATTGAACGGGTTAATCGGTACGAGCAAGTATTAACAGAAAGACTGACAAACAAAGATTTGGGAATCAATGAAAATTCTGCTCTTTATCAATTACTTGTCTATCTGGGGGAAAATGCTAAAACCATTAGAGTAACTATCGATAAGGAAACAAAAGACTATTTACGTACTTTAGCTTCTGCAACTTTAAGTATTTATCAAAATGATCGTAGTCGTCGCTTAGGGAATGCAAGTATTCAAAGATTACATGCTAATGATACAGAATTAAGTTCTTTAACAGAGTTGAGGGAAAAAGTAAGCAAGAAGAATATTGAACCTGAGCTTCAAAAAATTGCAGAATTACTTTATATCGAAGTTAGAATAGCCAATAGACATAATATGTTGTTAAATTCTGATATGTCGATGAATTATAGCCCTTTAGAAACTATTCAGTTGACAGATGATCAAGAATATAACAATACCAGAAGACTATTGAAGGATAGAGTAGATAACTTAAATCGTTATTTGGCTAAACATCAAGATGTGGATATTAATGCGAATGAAATTACAGAAATTTTATTAGATAGTGCTAAAGTAATTCAAAAGGACCAAGCCCACGAAAGTAAAGATACGCAAGAAATTATCAATGGAATAATTGACTTAAGTCAAACTGCAGTAAATAGATTACTAAATACTGATCTTCAATTAGAAAAGAATTCATCCCTTTGTCAATTGATTTTACAGCTAACAGGAAATGCAGTTTCTGGAACACCCGCGGTAGAAGAAAAAGAAGAAGAATACATTAAAAATCTAGCGAAAATTTCTTTCTTTACTAGACAAGAAGATAGACAAAACCGTATAAATTCAGATAATAATCACAAGATTTATGATAACGATAATGAGTATGAAACATTAAAAAAACTAAGAGAAATGTATAAACAAAACAATCAAAAAGGAACCTATGCTACCATTACTGACTGTTTATTTGCGGAAATTACCAAAGCGAAAACAGAAAACAAAATTTATGGAATTAGCTTACCATTCTCATCACCAGAATTAAAGAAAGTAGAAGAAGTTAAAGTTGAAGCAGATAATAATGAAGAAAATTTACCCCCTACTAAAGTAGCGCTTGAAAAATTAAAAGAACGCATCAAATCAGAAACCGATTTTTTAACAACACATCCAGAGGAAAATATTAACGCAAGAAATATTAGTGAGCTATTCATGGAAATCGCTAAAGTAAAAAAAATAAGCGTAGATTTATCAGTTCGCCTAAATAAACTGTGGATGAGAGCGTATTCACGTTTATCTAAAAATAATCTGGAGAAAACTACATTAACAGATATGTTAACTCATTTATATAAAGGAGCTCGAGCAAGAAAATCTAGAGTAGCTCCGCAAGAAGAAGAGAATTTAAAAAAACTTATCGGCATCAATTCTTTTATCCAAGAACAGTCAAAAAGACGTGAAGAAGGTCAAAGTTTGCGCTTATATGACAATGAATCCGAATTCAACGAATTAAAAGAATCATATCAGGAAACGAAGTTCAGTGAGCCTACTACACAAGAATTAGCCGACCGTTTATTTAAAGAGATTGAAATTGCTTATACCAAAGACTTACAGGAAAAAGTAACTGCAGTAAATTCAAAAGAGGATAATCAAGAAACTCCAGATATCCCAAAAGTGAATGAAGAAGTAGTAGCATTAGCCAATCGTTTTCATGGGGTAGAAGCCTTCTTAAATGAAAATCCTGAAGCGGATATTAATGCCGTTGAGTTAGCCGATTTATTGATATCAGCATCCAAGATTAGTAAAGATGCCTCATCAAACGAACTACAAGAAAACATAGAAGCTTTATGGCTAGTTGCTTATCCACGTATGGAAAAGAAACAAATGGCGGAAACAGTTGTTGCCAAAACACTTGCTAATTTAGCAGAAAGTGCTATTAATCATGAACCGATAGTAATACCTGAAGAAGAAAACTTCTTAAAAGATGTAGTTAGAATAGACTTTTTTATTCATCAACAGTTAGAAAAACGACAAAATGGCGAAGAATTACGTCTATTTGATAATGAAACAGATTATAATCAAGTCATGACTCAGTACCAAAATATTCACTTTGCTAATCTAGAAATACAATCTCAAGTAGATCAGTTAGTAAATGAAATAAAAATGGCTTATCAAACCGATCAACTTCAACAAACACCAATTCTTCAAGATCCTAATTCAACAGAAAAAAGGGAAAAACCAATTGAATTAGAAAATATGGCCAATATGTCAATCGAAGAATTAGCGAACTATATTTGTAATCAACGAAAAATCATGCAACAAATTGCGGAAGGATGTACATCAATAGAAGAATATATTGACCGAGTAGGTAGTAAAATTATTGTATTACCAAGTAATGAGGAAATTGAAGCAGAGATCGTTAAAATAAAAAAGTAAAAAAATAGTAGAGCTAGAAAAAGTCTAGTTCTTTTCTTATACTAGTAATTTTTCTAACAAGTCAGTAAAGATAGTCTTATTTAAACAAAAAGGTAGAGTGATAAATAAAAATAAGATAACTTAGAGAAAAATAAAGAAAATATACGAATGATTAAGTAATGAAAGTCATTTAATGGTGAAAGAATTAAAAAGTTATGTTTTAGATGATTGCCTTAATAAAAAATGATTAAGCTAGTAAAAAGGAATTACCTTCTTTTTAAGGATAGATGATTTAAATGAATAAAATATAAATTTGGACAAAATATCCGTGATAAATACTGAGTATAATATTAGAATTTTTTAAATATTAAGCTTGATTTAAACAGATATCCATCAATCTCCAAATCAGATGATTTGACAAATAAACTTATTTTTGCTAGAATAGTTAACTGTCCCGTGTATAAGAGGTGTTTAAAATGTTTTATGATGTCGATAAGACAATGAGGGCAGTTGAAGAAGAACCGTCCCTGATTTTTGAACTTATCAAAGAAGGTCACATTGAACTTGTTGATAGGTTACTAAAGAAAAAGAAAGTAGACATAAACACTTGCGATGATGCAGGTAACAGTGTCTTAGTAAGATTATTAAGGCATGGTGATTATGACGTAGTACTTAATCATATGGGGAATAAAGACTGGGATGTCAACCATCAAAACCTAGATGGCAATACATTTGCCCATTACCTAGTTTCGATTAACTATGTCAATGTGATGGAAATCATCAAAAAATTAACCAAGAATAAAGACTTTTTACCTAATATTAAAAATAATAAGGGTGAAACAATTTTAGATAAGTCGATCAATGATAACTATATCTATACAACCGTAAAAGTATTAGAAGATTCTAGATTTGATAATATCGATGTAGTATCGTTCAAAAACTTGTATGATACTTATATCAAAAGTAATAGATACGGGAAATATTCAAAGATTAATAATCTAGAAGTCATCCTAGATAGTTTAACGGAAAAAGATTTATTACCACGGATGAAAAAATTAGTTGGTTTTATTCAAAATAACTTTGATAAGATCAAAGAAGAAGTATTAACTAGTCAGAAATCAGTATGTATGGATAGTATTATTAATCGAGTATTAAAAGAAGATAATGCGTAATATGCATTATTTTTTTCTAGAAAAAATAGAAGATTATGGAATATATATGATATGATACAGATAAATATTGGATGAGAAAGGACGATCAGTATGCAGTTACCAAATTATAAAGAAGCAAGTAGTCGTAATAAAGAAAGAGTAGAAAAAGAATTATATCAACTTCCTATTGAAGATAGAGAGCTTGGTAAGAACAAAACTTATTTTCTAAAAACATATGGATGCCAAATGAATGAACACGACAGTGAGAATATTCAAGCAATGTTAGAAGAAATGGGTTTTAAAGAATGTGATGATTATGAACAAGCTGATCTAATCTTACTAAATACTTGTTCTATTCGTGAGAACGCCCATAATAAAGCTTTTGGTATGTTGGGAAGATTAAAACACTTAAAACAAGAAAAACCAGATATCATCATTGGTTTATGTGGATGTATGGCTCAAGAAGAAGGCGTAATTCAAGAAATTTTAACTCGCTACCCTCAAGTAAATTTTGTCTTTGGAACGCATAATCTTCATCGCCTTCCTATTGTTTTAAAGAAATATATGGATACTAATCATCAAGAAATAGAAGTATTCAGTAAAGAAGGCAATCTAATTGAAGGAATGCCGGTCAAAAGAATGAGTCCTTATAAGGCATACGTGAATATCATTTATGGTTGTGATAAATTCTGTACTTATTGTATTGTCCCTTATACTCGTGGTAAACAAAGAAGTAGAAGAAAAGAAGATATCATTCGAGAAGTAGAAGAATTAGTAAAAGAAGGTTATCAAGAAGTAACATTGCTTGGTCAGAATGTAAATGCTTATGGTAAAGATTTAGAAGAAAACTACAGTATGGAAGATCTCTTAGAAGATGTGGCAAAGACCAATATTCCACGAATCCGTTTTATGACAAGCCATCCTTGGGATTTTACTGATAAAATGATCGAAGTAATTGCCAAATATCCTAATATTATGAAAGCGATTCATTTACCAGTTCAATCGGGTAGTAGTAGAATTTTAAGAAAAATGGGACGAAGATATACCAAAGAAAGTTATCTAGAACTATTTGATAAGATAAAAGAAACAATACCTAATGTTAGTATTTCAACTGATATTATTGTCGGTTTCCCAGGAGAAGAGGAAGAAGATTTCCAAGAAACTTTAGATCTAGTTGAGCACTGTAAGTTTGATAATGCTTTTACTTTTATCTATTCTCCACGAGAAAATACCCCTGCCAGTCGTTTAACTGATGATACACCGTTAGAAGTAAAAGAAAGACGTCTGCAGGAATTAAACCAATTAGTGAATCAATATTTCTTAGAAAATAATCAAAAGAAAGTAGGAAGTATCGAAAAAGTCTTAGTTGAAGGAAAGAATGAAAATGGAAAAACAGACTTATATGGGTATACGGAAACGAATAAATTAATTAATTTTAACGGTTCTAGTGATAATATAGGTAAAATTATTGACGTTAAAGTAACAGACGCAAAGACCTGGAGTTTGGATGGCGAAATCTGTGAATGAACAAATTCTAGAAAAAGTCGATGAACTAATTACAGAAATAAAAAAAAGTAACGATTTTCAAAACTATAAATATTTAACAGAAAAACTAGAAAGAAATCAAAAGATAAAAACTAGTGTTCAACATATAAAAGAATTTCAAAAACAACTAGTAAAACGAGAACATCTCCATCAAGATACAAGTGAATTATTAGAAAAATGGCATAAAGAAGTAGAAACATTACAACAGATTCCACTATATCAAGACTGGATAACTACTCAAGAAACATTAAATCAGTATTGCCAAGAGATAAAGTCACGTTTAGAAAGTTATTTTGATTTCAACCAAGAAAAAGAATCTTGATTAAAAAAGCCAAGATTCTTTTTTATTAATCCAAGTATTCTTCATTTACTTGCTCATCGATTTCTTTTTCTGCTTGATTGATTTCTTCAGTATTATCGTCTGGAATAATATCCCATGGATCTTCTTCTTCGTCATAAGCAATCTTTACTTTAGTATCTCCAACAATTTCAATACCCAGTTCTTTTTCTACCGTATATTCAATTTTTCCATTAATGATTTCTGCTCTTGTACAGGTAGGTTGTTTTAAACTTCGAATGATTACTTCTTCATTAGAAAAATCACCTTCGGAACGTTTGGGAACAACTACACTTTCTAAATAAGTGGTACTTTTTTTTACTACTTCAGTTTTGGTATCATCCATACATGAGTACCAAATATTGACATCATAACTTCCTTCAATATTAATTTTATCTCCATTTTTATACCCTTTAAAATTATGATTAATAACCCAACAACCAAGAATAGTAGTAGGAACTATTTCTGGAGTAATCGCATCTGTCGTTGTGAAAGTTTTTTTTCCTTTACCTAGAATAGCTTTTGTTACTATTTCTTTGTAATTAGCCATAATATTCCTCCTCTAGTTTAATGTATGCGCATCTTAGATATTTGTTGATAGAAAAGAATCTATTATCAAAAAGGGCAAATAGGTTTGTTCAAAGAAGAAAAACTCAAATAGAATAACTCTCTTAATTGATTAATTACATATAATTTTATCTTTTTTATTTCATTCATATTGAAATAAAGTGAAAAGTAATAGTGTCACAATTTATCGAATACAACCATCAAAAAGGAGAACTCTATGTATAATTACTATAATAACCATAAAGCAGTAAAGAATTCTCATATGTTTAATATCGCAAAAATATAAGATTTACAAAACTACACTCATAGTAAGTTAAGTAGAGATACTGTAACTATTGTTTAAATAAGTAATAGAATATCAACGTTATTTCTATTTTCTTTTGGATAGAACAGATAATTAATTTGTGGCTATTTGCTATCAAAAAATCTAAGAAAGTATTTAAGAAAGCGAATACATAATTTATACTATTTTCCAATTCTATAATTTATACTATTTTCCAATTCTATAAATTGACTATTTGCACTTAATTATCAATACAGAGTACTAAAAGATTTCTTAATTCTATTAAACGGTGATAGTGTTTTTAAACCTTTAGATACTATTCCTATAGTTTGGATTCATTTTATTTATGATCTATTTTTAAATTTTATTTAATATTAAATATAATTAATGAATAGTACTGCACTGTTAACAAAAAAACGTTGACAGTTATGCAAAAACAAGATATAATGGACTTGTAAATGGAAATGGAGGGAAATATTATGGCAGTAAAATTAAGACTTACAAGAATGGGTGCCAAAAAAAGACCTACTTACCGTATCGTGGCTAGTGACTCTCGTACTAAACGTGATGGCGAGTATTTAGAGTTAATTGGAACCTATAATCCTATTGCTAAAGAGACTAAAATTAATGAAGAAGTAGCTCTTAAATGGCTAAGAACTGGTGCGCAACCTTCTGATACAGTAAGAAATTTATTATCAAAAGCTGGAATTATGAAAAAGTTTGCTGATGAAAAACAAGGAAAATAGAATATGAGTGTTGTAGAATTAACCGAGTTTATTGTAAAATCTTTAGTAAAAAACACAGATAATGTATCAGTGAAAGAATTTGAAACCGATGAAGAAAATACAATCCTAATTCAAGTTTTAATTGATCAAGAAGAGATGGGAAGGATTATTGGTAAAAACGGTAAGATTGCCAATAGTCTAAGAACACTAGTTCAAGCAAGTAGTTATCTACAGGATAACAAAAAAATCAGAATTGATATTGATAATTTTTGATAAACAAGAAAAATGAAATGTAATAAGCAGTATTAGAAAACTTCTTATTACATTTTTTATATACTAGGAATTTGCTTTGTATAGAAAAATAAAATAAAAAATAGAAAATTTTGTAATTTGCTTGATTTGCATACGTTTGTTTGCTATAGTCTTGTTAACCATGAACATCAACGGGGGGGAATGACACCATGAATATGTATAAAAGTTATCAGTTTCGACTTTATCCAAATGATAGTCAAATTATTCAAATCCAAAAGACGTTTGGTTGTACAAGACTTGTTTATAATCATTATCTTGAAAAAAGAAAAAAAGAACATTTAACTTGTTTTGATATGATTAGAAATTTCCCTAATTTATATTCAGAATATCCATTTTTGAAAGAGGTAGATTCCTGTAGTTTGAGGTGCAGTTTATTTGATTTAGATGACGCCTTTAAACGTTATTTTAATCATCAAAACAATTATCCTAAGTTTAAAGAAAAGTATGGTTCAAAAAGAAGTTATCGAACGAATTATATTACGAGTACTTATAAAGAAAAAAAGTACGAAAATATAAAAGTAGATTTAAAAAGAAAAGTAATTACTCTTCCTAAGTTAAAAGAAGTAAAAATAAATGGCTATCGAAA
>CALVOU010000009.1 GCA_944350365.1 uncultured Bacilli bacterium | reverse complement strand
TAATAAAAAGAAGTGTAATTTTCAATCTAACTATTAGATCTACTTATTACACTTTTATAGTACCAAATTACTATTTAACGATTTGTTTGTTGTGCTAATTATACCATTAAAACCAAAAATAATCTATACTATTGGAGAATGTTGAAATTATAATATTGAAAATATATTAATTTTAATATATAATGAATACAGAAAGAGAATAAAGTTCGTAACTTGTATGTGATTCGCTCCAGATGACTTAAACAGACTCAGTTGAGTCTGTTTTTTTATTCTCTGTATTCAACTTGAAAGATGGGGTTTACTAACTAATAATAGAGTCTCAGCAACATTATTATCCTCATCTTCCGTTATTTCATTTTTTAGAAGACTTTATCTATTAATCATTACATGGTCATTCATGTTCTGGATTATATCATCGGTTAAATTATACCATTTGATTTGGACACAAAATCTTTGTTTTTCATCTTTAGGATTATAGTTTAAACATCAGAAAATGAATAAAACTAGATATTCCTTCCATATGTACAGAGCTTTTTATTCCCTTTTTTATGCTAATGTAACTATTCCTCTTACTGATACTGTAATTACAATATCATATTTTTTTCTAGTCTCATCTACCCAGCAGATAATTTCTTTATCATTTCGAATATCAGGGTATATTTCTTCAATAAATGATCTATACAAAGGATTAAGCTCATTGATGAATTTTCCGTTTAAATCACTAGCAATCTCTTTCTCATTGTCAAAACCATTTATTAAATTTTATTGTTAATCACCTCTATTAGTATTATTCTAAGTTCATGGTGATTTATCTCAGACATTTCTAAAATTTTTTATTTTTTTATCTCACGAATGTTTTTTTAAATGGATAGAACGCACAGTATAGTACTAGGTATCTAGTATAGTGAGAGCAAGAATAAAATGCAAATCGTTCTCATTGTAAATTCAAGAAAATTCTCATCGTCTTACTTTCTCTAATCTCTTTGATTGTGGTATAATTTATCATGGAGGGTGGGATGTCATGAAGGTAATCCAGCAGGAAGGTAGTCAAGAAGTTATCTACATACAACGTGTAGATTTAGAATTTTTATATGCGATTCACTACCCGATGCCAGAATCGATTATTCATTATTTGTTAATTAGTCCAATTAGTAATGATACCAACAAAGAGGCTGACTTTTTCTGGTTTCAACAGGTAGAGGAAATAAATTTTTTTAAAGATTTAGAGTGTATTATTGATTATCAAAAATTCTTAGAGACAAGTAACGATCAAATTGAAGTACAAGCACAAGAATTATATGATAAAATAGAAGCGCTTACTTCTACTTTCAATCAGATGAGTAATCAAGATAAGATTAAATCTTTAGCGATAAGACAAGAACACGATTGTCTTGCTTACCAATTAGATTGTCTAAGTAAATTATATCAATTACGATTAAGTAATCAAGAAATTACACTTCCTAAAGCTTTAGAAAAAAAGTTAGTTATTTAAGGAGGTAAAAAATGGTTAGTATATCAACCTTAGAACAAGAGGTAAAAAACACTCTATCCCCTTTTCGATTTCAACATAGTCTAGGAGTCATGAAAAAAGCTGAGGAACTAGCTACTGTATATCAAGTCGATATCGAGATAGCCAAACTAACAGGATTAGCACACGATATTGCGAAGGAAATGAGTGATCAAGAGCTATTACTTTTTGCTAAAAATCATCACCTAGATGTCGATCCAGTAGAATTAGCTAAGCCTACTCTACTCCACGGAAAAGTTGGTGCGATAATTGTAGGGGAAAAGTATAATTTTACCAAAGAAATGCAGGATGCGATTTGTTTTCATACAACAGGAAGAAAAGATATGACCATGTTAGATAAAATTATTTATGTAGCAGATAAGATTGAGGACAATAGACAAAAGGTTCCCGATGAATTAAAGGAATTAGCTACTCAAAATATCGATGTTGTTTTAAAATATTTTTATACTACAGCGATAGAAAAAGCAATTTGCAAAGATAGCTTACTACACCCGCTTACTGTAGAAGCAAGAAATAGTCTTTTAATTGGACAATTAAGAAAAGAGAAAGAATAACTTTTTAGTTACTCCTTCTCTTTTTTTAACTCTTTATAGGCTTGTTTTAGATGTTCAATACTTGCACAACTCATCATACAGATTACCGCATTTTCTTCTTCTTTTAATTGATCGATTGTCTTTTCATCAATCATTTTACCGTTTTTTAATAAATTTAATATTAATTGGGAACTAACGCCAGGATAGTCTTCTTTTTTTTCTCGATTACAGTCAATTTCTGTTAAATAAGCACTATCAGCGATATTTAAGGCATCAGCAAATTCACGATAAAATGCTTCTGTTCTGGAATAAGTATTTGGTTTAAAAATAGCAATCAATTTACGATCAGGGTACTTTTGTTTTGCGGCTTGGAGAGTCATTTTGATTTCTGTTGGGTGATGGGCATAGTCATCAATAACGATATTTGTCCCTACTTTTTCTTCGGCAAATCTACGTTTAGCATTTCTAAATGTTTTCAATAAATCATGAATAGTATTATCGGCGATATCTAGCTTTCGCGATAAAATAATACAAGCAGTCGCATTTAGTACCATGTGTTCTCCATATAGTGGTAAATCATAATGGCCATAAAAGTCATCTTTTTCATATAAATCGAAGCTATTTCCGTTTTGATTATGAACAAGATTCTTGATTATGATATCGTTATCTTCTGAAAATCCATAGTAGATCACTTCTGGTTGAAAAGTTATTTTTCTGATATTTTCATTATCTCCACAAGCAACAATTAATTTTTTGGTACGATTAGCAAATTGGGCAAAAGTTTGAATAATATCTTCAATATCACGGTAACACTCTGTATGTTCTAACTCAATATTGGTAATGACCGTGTAGGTAGGGTGATAAGTTAAAAAATGGCGATTGAATTCATCACTTTCGATAACAAATAACTGATTTTTAGGATCAGCATAACCAGAGCCATCCCCAATAAAATAATTACAACCATATACATTTTCTATTACATGTTTTAAAAGGGAGCTTGTCGTTGTTTTTCCGTGGGTTCCACATACAGATATAGTTTGAAATTGGTCGGTTAGTTCTCCGATAATTTCATTGTAAGCTTTAATGGTTAGTCCTAATTCTTTTACTCGTTTTAATTCTTTGTGATCTTCACTAAATGCCTTTGAATAAGTCACTATCGTATCTGGGTCGATATGATGAGTACTATCTGTATAAATAGGAATATGTCTTTCTTCTAATCCTACTTGTGTAAATTTCCATTCTTTTACATCGTCATAGCCACTCACTTCATTTCCTAAATCATGTAAAATACTGGCAAGGGTTGCCATTCCCGATCCTTTTATTCCTATACAATAATATTTCATTTTGTTCACATCCTTACTTTTAGTATACAATACTTTACTCTAAAAAAGAATAGTTATTTACTACTCTTTTACTAATTATGGATAGTATTTTTGTAATTTTTGTTTAACTTTTTTAAATCTTTTCTGGGTATTTTGAAATGTTTCATGATAACTTTCGGCAATCTCTTCATAAGTTTCCGGTTCTTGGTCAACGAATCCTAACTTACGAAGAAATGTTTCTTGTTCAATTAAAGGGAATTTTCTCAATTGCGTTAAAATCTCTTGTACTTCTATATTATCGAGTACTTTTTCTAACTGATCTTGACTCGTCGTTATCGTAACTATATTCTCTGCTGAAATATTAGCATTTACTTCTGCTTCTTTGATCTCTTCTAGTGATATTTTGTCACTGTTTTTCCAATTATTATTCATATTTTCTAGATACTCTATTCTTTGAATAGGAGTATTTAAAATTTTACTTAGTTCAGCTGTACTTAACGATTGATGATTTGCGGTTGCCTTACTTTGGAGTTCTTCTATTTTACAAGCTAAAATCTGAGTATTTTTAGGCATAGAAACTAAATAACGTTCTTTTTTTAAGAAATTCCCAAAACAAAGATGAAGATGATAATCTATATATCGTAAATAAGAAACATTTTGCGACTCATCGTATTGTGGAATCTTTTTATAAAGGGTAATTATACCTTCTTGAACCAAATCTTCTAAATCCGTAGTATAAACCATATAATGCTTGGCTTTATTTATGATATACGGTATTAAACAAATGACCTTTTGCCAAGTATTTTCTTCCATACTACACCTTCTTTTCTGTTTATGAATTTCTATTATAATGGTTTTTAAAAATTTGTAAAGAAAAAGAGAACTCTTATTTAGAATTCTCTTTTGTGATAATAAATGATACACCTTTTTTGGTATGATTTTTTACAGTAATTTTATAACCCATATAACTTAAAGTTTTCTTTACAATTGATAATCCTAGTCCAAATTCTCCTTTAATTCCTTTTCTAAAAGGAATAAAGATTCCCTCTAATAAATCAGAGTCAATATTAGGTCCATCATTGTAAAAGATCATTTGATTTTTCTTTACAGTGATCTTTATTTCTTTTTCTGCATAGCGGATGAAATTATTGAGAATATTATCGATCACTGTTTCCCAAGAATCAACGGTTCCAAAAAATTTTCCGTTCGAATTCTTGATTACTTTAAATTCTAGGTCTTTATTACGGTGTTTAAATTTTTCTATAGAAGAGTCTAGAATCGCTTGAATATTCACCTCTTCTATATTAATTAAATTCATGTCTTTTATATAATCAAGCTTATTTAGGTAAAGTAAGGAGTGAACTTTATTCTCTAGTTTGAGAGTTTGTTCTTTTATTACTTCGATAGCTTTATCGCTATCCTCTACATGATCTTCTACTGCTTCAACATAGGACTTGATAACAGTGAGAGGAGTCTTGAAATCATGAGAGATATTTTGATACATTTGGTTTCTATATTCTTCTTGGTTTTTTAGGGAAACACGCATATCTTCAATAGCGAGCTCTAAGGACTTAATTTCGTCGTTGTTCTGATCGTCAATCCGATGATCAAAATTTTCGTCATCGATATGATCAATTTTTACTTTTAGCTTCTCAATTCTTCTTACTACAAACGAACTCCAAAAAATCAAAAGTAAAGCTACGATAGTCAACGTGATAAAAACGATAGGAAAAACACTATGAATCGAATCTTCTTGGGCTTCAATTATATAGGAGTCATTAGTAAAAGCCACTCTTTTGATCGAATCTGTTTCGTTTGAATAATAATAATAAATTTGCCCTTTATAGATAAACTTTCCATATTTTTGGGTGAAGAATTTGGTGATTTTATAAATGCTATCGATATCGATAATATCGCTAACATTTTCGCTAACAGAAATTAAGTCACCATACATATAGATATAACCAATTTCTTCAGAAATGGGGTTTTCTTCTATGTCTTCATTAACTAATTCTAGGGGTTGTTTTAAATAGTTATATAGATTTTTTTCGTATACTGGCAACATGCTTTTGGGTAAGATAATTCCAAGTGAGATTAAAATGATACTGAAAGAAAGAGCAATTACAACGAATAGTTGCCGACTTAATTTATTTTTTATATATTTCATAACAATCGGTACCCATATCCATAAATTGTTGAAACATTAAGACTAGGCATTTTTTTACGTAGTCTTCTAATCAAGTCATCTACAACTCGATCGCTCCCAAAGTAATCCTCTCCCCATACTAAATTTAAAATCTCTTCGCGGGAAAAACTTTTATTTTTATTAGAAACTAACAATAACAGTAAATCGAATTCGAGTGTGGTTAGCTTAATCTCTTTTTCTTTTTCTAATACGATACGTTTATCGACATCGATTAGATATTCTTTGTATGCTATTTGATTAGTTTCTTTTTCTTTGTATACACGTTTAATAATATTATTAACTCTGAGGACGAGTTCTTTTGGTGAATAAGGTTTTGTTATATAATCATCGCTACCAAGTTCAAGGCCAATAATCTTATCTAAGTCTTGATCTCTAGCGGAAGTGAAAATGACGGGGACATCTTTTTCTACTTCACGGATAGCTTTGATTATATCATAACCATTTACATCATCTCCTAACATAATATCTAATATCCAAAGATCAACATGTTGTTTGCCAATATAAGCGATTGCATCAGCTCCTTTAGTGAACTGTGCAACATTATAACCTGCATTTGTTAAATATGTTTTTATTAAATTAGATAAATCAATTTCATCTTCTACTAAACAAATATTTAACATATTTTCACCACCATGAATTAGTATAACACTAAATACTTATTTTTTCTATATCTGGACTTTCATCACCTCACATTCTTTATATGTAGGAGTAATTTCATATATTTATTTTAACTTGAAAAGAATAATTATCACATTATAGATTTATATATTTTTAATACATTTTTGCTTTCTACTTTTTTCTCTATCACTTCCTTTCTTGATATCCAGTATAGTAGGAAAATATAGTAGAATTATTAAATAAATATGGGAAATTATGGGAAAACAGTTATATTACTTTTTTTGTTTTTTTAAACTGATTAGTATCTAATTATAATATAGCATTCATTTTTTTCATTTCTTCGAATTGTATTTTCTATTTCCTACTTTCTAAATAAAGTTACTCTCTATAGGATAATAGAAGAAACAAATGAATAATCACCATCATAAATTTTGTTCTTTTATTCATTATTTTTTATAGATATAGATAAAAAAAACAACACCGTCTAATGACAGTGCTATTTTAATTATTCGTTATTATTTGCTGATTGAAGTCGATTGTTTCTTTCAACTTTTCTTTTCTCGCGACATTCTTTGCATCTTTTTGGTTCATTGTTAAAGCCTTTTTCTACATAGAATTCTTGATCTCTAGCTGAGAAGACAAACTCTTTTCCACAATCGAGACATTTGATGGTTTTATCTTGATATTCTGGCATTTTACTTCCTCCTTTAACTTTTCTTTGGATCTTTTTATATGACTGGTTATCTATCCTTTATTTAAAGTTATTTAAAGAAGGAAATCAAATAATAGTTTTATAATAAAGATCTGTGACTTCTCATCACACTTACATTATATCATATGTTTTTTTAAAAGTATATATCACCTTTTTGTTGTTTTCGTTGCTTTTATCTATTACATTAGGTATTATATTATTATTTAGGGAGGTAAAATAATGACTTGGAAATGTAATCTTTGCCCTAGAAAGTGTAATGTTGATCGTAAAAAGAAGTTAGGGGTTTGTGGAGCTTCCACTACTTTGAAAATCGCGCGGGCTGCTCTTCATTTCTGGGAAGAACCATGCTTATCAGGAGAAAAAGGATCTGGTACTATTTTCTTTTCTTTTTGTCCACTACAGTGTATTTTTTGTCAAAATCATCAGCTTAGTCATGATCATTTGGGCCAAGAAATTACAATCAGTCAATTTGCCGATATTTGTTTAGATCTACAAAAACAGGGGGCTAATAATATTAATTTAGTCACACCTACTCACTATGTTCCTTGGATTGTAGAAGGGATTACATTAGCAAAAAAACGTGGGCTTCACTTACCTATTGTTTATAATACCAGTTCTTATGAAAGTGTGGAAACAATTCAGATGTTAAATGGTATCGTCGATATTTATTTGCCTGACTTAAAGTATTTTGATGATCAATATGGTATTTTGTATTCACATGCTCCTAATTATTTTTCCTACGCCACGGTAGCAATTCAGGAAATGGTTAAACAAGTTGGAGAACCCATTTTTAATGAACAAGGCATTTTACAACGTGGTGTAATCGTTAGACATCTATGTATACCTGGTCTAAAAGACGATTCTAAAAAAGTCTTAAACTATCTCTATACAACTTATCATAATCAAATTTATATCAGTATTATGAATCAGTATACACCAGTTAGAACATTTAAACGTTTTTCTAATTTGAATCGTCCTTTGTCAGAAAATGATTATGAGGAAATTATTGATTATGCTTTAGATATTGGAATCACTCAAGCCTACCAACAAGAAGGAAAAACACAATTAGAGAGTTTCATACCAGAATTTAAAAACAAAGTAATCGAATAGTCATTACTTTGTTTTCTTTATCTTTGTATATCTTCTAACATTTTGTTTAATTCTAATAATTTTTCGGTTAATAACTCTTTTACAATTCGTAGTTCAACTTCTTTTTTGTGACGAAAGAAATGCTTATGGCTTAATTCTTCTTCTAACTTTCTCATCCGCATTTCTAATGGTTTGATGATGTATTGGCAATATAATTCTATACTTTTGTCCTCCATTTTTGTATTCCTCTCTATGTTTTCATCTAGTAGTATAGCATAAAATATCGTATTTACACATCATTTTCCCGCTTATTTTTATTAATTGGGAAAATAGTATTAGGTGATAATGTGATTGCGAATGATAACAGGATATTTAAACGATTAGTGGATATTCGTCAAGATAAAGATCTAAATCAATATCAAGTAGCTCATTTTCTTGGCGTTAATCAAGCAACTTATTCAAAATGGGAAACAGGAAAAGAAATTATTCCTCTTACTATGTTACATAAATTTTGTGTGCTGATGGAATGTAGTATGGACTATGCATTGGGTTTTCAAAAGGGAAATTTACCACTTCTTCCTGTATCTGATACTTTAGACAAAAATGAAATCGGAAAAAGATTAATTGAATTTCGAAAAGAGAATCATCTTACTCAACTGCAACTGGCACAGATTTTAAATACTACTCAATCAACAATCAGTGCTTATGAAAATGGGAAGACAATGATACTAACTGCTTTTGTCTATCAAATAGCTAGAAAGTATGGAGTTTCTACCGATTATCTTTGTGCTAGAGAAAAGACTAAAGAAACTGTTTCTCAATAATAGTTGATCAATAAAACAAAAAAAGAATCAATGATTCTTTTTTTTGATTAGACGATTAACTCGCCTTCTACTACTTCTTTTTCTCTTTTTCTCTTTGGAGAATTAAATGGTTCATTACTGGTATTGGTAGGAGTTACTTTCTTTCGATGACGAATAAATTTACTAATTAAGAAAATAAGTAAAATTGGGGCAACAACAACAAAACATATAACAGATAAAATAATTCCGATAATCGCTATACAAATTGTTTTCAAATTTAGTTTTTTCATTTATCTCTTCCTTTTCTTTTTATTATTATAACATAATTATTCTTTATTTTGCCTTACAAAATTGTTAGGTATATTTCTCGTTATGATCAGAAGTTCCAATAGTACTAACTAATTTTGTTTTACTTAAGCATTCATAATATGGTTTTTTCTTTCTAATTAACCGTAAGAAGCTACCAAACAGATAACCAAATACGCTCAGAATAACAAGTAAAGAAGCTACAGCACGGATACTTCTTGGTAATGGCAAGCTAGCCGTGATTCCTCCACCTAAAATTAAAATATAAAATGGAAGAACAAAATAGCCAATATAAAATAAGTGTTGTCTAAAAAATAATGCAAGGAGTGTAGAACGATCGGATTCTACTTCGATTTTTACATTGAGAAAGCTACCGGCAAGAGTTTTTCCCTTCCGCCAATATGGGTATAAGACATAGTAGAAAAGAAAGGTAAGATATAACGATAAGTTGCCAGATACGAAACCTTGAACGAAAGAAGCGAAAATGATAAAGAAAAATAAATCAAGGAAAAAGAGGGTTGTTCTTTTTAGCCAAGAAACTTTCTTTCCTAGTTCGTAGGCTTTTTGATCAATCTTTTCGCGACTAGGAAGAATTTTTCTAATTCCAATTGAACATAGATAACCGATTAAACCACCCAATGTATTTAAGATTAAATCGTCGACATCAAACAATCGATATCCTCGAGGATAAATTCCATATAGCCCACTTAATTGCGTAAGTTCAAAAAACAAACTGAGACAGAAGGCATAAAAGACACATTTCTTTAAACTATATTTAAAGTAATAACCTAGGTAAATACCAAATGGTATCGTTAGTAATATGTTATAGAGTACCACATAACAGTATGGTTCCATCAACGCTTTTACATAAGTAGAAAAGTCTTGAATTTGAAAACTACTATGTTCTATAAAATCACGAACGAAAGAAAATGGGACTAACTGGGTAGTTGGGCTAGTCATTTGACTAACTTCTTCAAAGGATGGCAGTGGCAAGATAACTAAGAAATAAGCGCTGATTAAATAAAGAATAAAAGAATAGACAATTAGTACACGTAAATAATAGACTGAACCATATTTATGATATTGATGGAGAATATAAGGAAGAGTAAATAGAAAAGCGATAAACGGAAATAAGATTATCGCATATTTTATTGGCTCTATATAATTTTCCATATTATCCCCTACTTTCTTTTACTCTTTAATAATATTTTTACTACAGAAATATGTAATTAGGAAATAGCCACCGTAGATTATGCCTAAGAAACAAGCAGTCATAACAATCGAGAGCAATAATTTTTCGTTACCGAAAGTCTCTAGGATATAATTGCATACTTGAATACCAAAAATGGAATGGATGATGGCAAGGATTAATGGTAGTGCGAAGAAAATAGCAATCTGATTAAACAAAGCACGATTTAACATTTTTTCGTCTACTCCGATTTTTCTTAGCGCAATAAATTTTTCTTTATTATCCGATGATTCAGATAATTCTTTTAACGCTAAGATTGCGGCTGAAGCCATTAGGAAGATAAGTCCTAGATAAAGACCAATGAAAGTGGCCATAGCACTTAATCCAATACTGGCATCGTATAAGGAAATTTTACTTGATGCGGATAGTAGTGTTTCTTGATCTATATTTGGATAGTTTTGTTCTAAGGCATTGATTTTGTCTTCAACTTCTCGTTTTCCTTCTTTGGTATCTGCTTTATAATTGGCTAAGACATAGGCCTTAGCTTCGATCAAATTCTCCACGGCTTCATCAGGAACAACAATGATTCCAACATTGATGTGGTTAGTGGCAATATCGATAAAACCGTCTTGGCATTCTTTATATTTAGGATGATAGTCTTTTCCATTTATCGTGATGATGGTATTTTCTTCGAGCGCCTTGTTTCTAAGTTCCACCATAGAATCATAGTCAGCTAAAATTAAATATTCATCATCTTCTAAAGTATAGGTTGGATTGTCATAAAGCTTAGCTACTCGATTATAATCGCTTAATTTAACAATTTCTTCTTTACTGTCCACTAATAAAAATGGATAGTCTTTTTTCACTTCATCTAACGTATTACCTAAAGTCTTGGCGAAAGTTAGATCAGCTTGTTGGTAAGAAGTTAATTCAGTGATATCTTTTAGATCATCTTTTATATCTAAGTTATACTTTTCTAGGGTATCCCAAATAGATACTTTCGAATCTTCATTTTCGCTATCATTTACTACCATATGGTAAGTCTCTCTGGCATTTAATGGCTTATAGAATTCAATATCGATCGGTACTAATTCTTTTAAGTTGGCTGACATAGAATTTTTTAATGATAAAGCACTTGAAAAGATACAAATCGTCAAGAATAACATTAAACAAATTACGGTCATTGAGAATACAGTTGTATTGATTTTACTGTTGATTTGGCGAATGGTAAAGAGATTTAATCCCTTTAAATAAACTCTTTTCATCGATTGAACTAGACGTAAAATTAAACCCGATAAGGACCAGAAAATAAGAAAGGTTCCTATTGCGCCTAAAGCCATTTGAAATAAGATGTCACTAAAATATTGGAGATTATTTACTCCTACTATCACATTATAGTAAGCATATGATAGCATCGCTACTGCGATTATAAAGACAACAACACAAAGGATTGGATTTTTTAATTTAACCGTTTCACTTTTTTTCTTGGCATTTAACAAGTCAATTAATTTACACTTGCTGACGGAAAATGTATTGAAGATCATAACGAGTAAATACATAATTCCAAAATAGAAACAGGTTTTAATCATTGAACTAGTAGAAAAAGTAAACGTGAATTTAGTCATATCTGCTTCAAACATATTGGCAACTAGTACTGACATCAATTGAGATAAGCAGATTCCTAAGATTAAACCAGCACCTAAGGAAACTAAACCGATGAGGAGTGTCTCCATCAATAGAATCTTAGAGATTTTTCCTTTACTCATTCCTAGGGTCATGTAGATTCCAAATTCTTTTTTCCGTCGTTTCATTAGAAACCGACTGGCATAGATAATTAGGAATCCTAAAATAAAGGATACAAAGATACTGACACCTGATAATACTTGATTCATTAAATCGATTAAGTCATGGGTGGACTTAGAAACATCTAACATGACGGTTTGGCTATCTAAGGCGTTAAATACGTAAAATATCGCCACCCCTAGAATAAGGGTGAAAAAGTAAATGGCATAATCTTTGAAACTTTTTTTGATATTCTTGATCGAAAGCTTAAACAACATCGTTTAAGTCGCCTCCTAACAAGGTTACTACATCGATAATCTTATCAAAAAATTCTTTTCGCGAATCATCACCACGTACTATTTCATTAAATAGTTTACCATCTTTGATGAAAATTACTCGCGATGCGTAACTAGCAGTAAAGGCATCATGAGTGACCATTAAAATAGTCGCATTTAGTTCTTTATTCATGTAAGAAAAATTTTCTAGTAACATCTTAGCACTTTTAGAATCTAATGCTCCGGTTGGCTCATCGGCTAATATCAACTTTGGATTGGTAATGATGGCTCGCGCTGATGCGACACGTTGTTTTTGACCACCAGACATCTGATAAGGGTATTTTTGTAACACATCTTTAATGTTTAATTTCTTCGCAACATCGTTTACCTTCATCTCAATTTCACTTGGTTTTACTCCTTGAATAGTCAATGCTAGTGAGATGTTTTCAAACGCCGTCAAAGTATCTAATAAGTTAAAGTCTTGGAAAATAAATCCTAGTTGTTCACGACGAAACTTATTTAGTTTGTTGCCTTTTAGTTTTGTAAT
This sequence comes from uncultured Bacilli bacterium, assembly GCA_944350365.1. Taxonomy (GTDB): domain Bacteria; phylum Bacillota_I; class Bacilli_A; order RF39; family UBA660; genus Alloscybalousia. The sequence continues at coordinate 26,006 of CALVOU010000009.1, read as the reverse complement.
ATCCTCTCCTTCAACATAGATATGACCACTTGTTACTTTATCAATTGTCGAAATACAATTTAAAAGTGTAGTTTTACCAGAACCACTCGCCCCCATAATGGCTACAAATTCTCCTCTTTCTACTTCAAAGGAAATATTGTTGATCGCTTTAGTTAAACTAGCGCGTGTTCCATAATATTTTTCAATTTTATCTATTCTTAAAACATTGGACATATAATCCCTTCCCTTCAGTAGCTATTATAGAAAATTTTATTATTTGGTGCCATTCATTTTCCTTACAGAATCTTACAAATTTGTAAGATTTAGCGGGCTACATCATAGAATTCGTTTCGATAAAACGTGATGGTAACTTCTGTAAAATGATTTTCTTCAGAAGCAATTTCTATTTTGTGCCCTAACTTTTGACATAGTTTTCTGGCAATATATAATCCCATTCCGGTAGAAGTACTTACTTTCCTTCCGTTTTGACCAGTAAAGGATTTATCAAAAACCCTAGGTAAATCACTTTTCGAAATACCGATACCATTATCCCAAATCTTTAGTTGAATTTCGTTATTCTGATAGAGGAAACTAACTTTAATTTTTGACTCTTCACTTCGATATTTCATACTGTTTTGGAAAATCTGACTGAGGATAAATTCTAACCACTTACTATCCGTTAATACTTCTTGTTCAAAAGGCTCTATCTCTAATTTAATTTTATCGTAAATAAAACGCTCTTTATTTTTGACGATGACTTTGTTTACGATATCACGAGGATTACATGGCTTAATCAGATAATCTTTTTCCGCATTTTCACTTCTTACATAATATAAAATTTGATCTACGTAATTCTCGATTCGACCAATCTGTTCGATGATTTTTTGGGGATCGTTGTTCTTGTGATTATGAACGATGAGTAAGCTACTGGCAATGGGAACTTTTACTTCGTGAATCCATAATTCGACATACTCTTTAAAATCTTCTACACTGTATTTATATTGATTGATTTCTTCCTGATAAGATTTGGTGATTTCCCATAATACTTCTTTAAAAATTTTGGCATCTAAAAAGTAAGTTTCAGGTACTAACTCACTAAGTAAATATTTATGATCAAGTTGTTCTAGATTTTGGCGAAGTGAAGAATAGAAAACTTTCTTTTTATGATATTGACTAAGAAGAAAAATAGTTGGAAAAAGAAGCCAAGTAATGGAAAGGAGAAGGATAAATGGCATAGGACATTTGAACGCTAATGCGAATAATACCAGAAAAACACCGACAATAACAGCACTTACTATCCATAAAAGATAGTCTTGAATAAACTCACGGAATTTCATAATAGAATATATCCTTGTCCCCTTCTCGTTTCAATACAATCTCCTAAGCCAACATCCAAAAGGCGTTTACGAAGTCGATTAATATTTACAGTCAACGTATTATCATCGATAAATTCTTCTGTATCCCATAGATAATTCATAATATCCTCACGAGTAACTATTTTCCCTTGATTTTTTAATAGATAGGTAAATATCATCAATTCATTTTTAGAAAGAGTGATCTCTTCGTTTTCAGTCTCTATGGTTCCCTTCTCTAAGTTTAATTGAATATGACGATATCTTAGACGAGGACTATTTTTTTCTATTCGTTTGAATAATGCCTCAATATGAAGAAGGAGAATGGTGGGATTATAGGGTTTGGTAATATAGTCATCGGCACCATAACTCATACTGACGACTTCATCTAACTCGGTATTTCGACTAGTAACCATAATGATAGGTACATTACTTACTTTTCGAACTTCTTTTAATAGATATTCTCCATTTTCATTAGGAATATTGATATCTAATAGAACAAGATCACTATTACTTTCTAAGATTTGTTGCTTGGTATTAGAAAAGTTACTAATAGCTTCTGCTTGATAGCCATTTTGTTCTAATAATAACTTTAATTCTTTACTTAGTTCAATATCGTCTTCTACAATTAATATCTTTTTCATACTTTTTCTTCTCCTTCTACGATTTTTTTCATCATGGTTTGCATTCTAGTATGGTAGCCTTCATGTTCATAAAACCGGATAGCCTTATGATTGTAAGCAAATACATCGACAAGCATATATTCACAATCTTTTTGAAGAAAATACTCTTCCATCTTGGTCATTAACTGTTTACCTAAGGCTTTTCCTCTAGATTTTTTACTGATAATTAATTCAGTAATGATACCAGACTTGGGACAAGTGTAATCTAGATAATCTTGTTCTTCATAAGAACGGATCATCCCCATAATTAATCCTACTACTTTTCCTTCATCCATAGCTAAGAAGCATTTACCTTCATTTTTTTCTAATTCTTTTAAATCATATAAAGCCATTTTTTCACGGTACTCTGGATGTAGTTGATCTAAATGATCACGATCAATCTCTAGGATATACCCTTCTAGTTCAACGAGTAAATCGCGCACGTTTTCTAAATATTTTTCTTCATATTCAATAATCATTCTTTACTTCCTCTTTTCTTACCTGACTCTGTCTTCGAATGCTTCATTATACTTCCAATCCCACTACCAAGTGCAAGTCCGATCGCAATACCAAAAATCATACTAAGTGGAATCTCGTGGATAAACATTCCTACAATTATTCCTATCACGCATCCAAAACACATACCTAAAGATATTCCTAAAGCAGTGTAATCTTCTTTTTCGACTAATTTATGACGATATTCTTTTTTCATGTTACCCCTCGACTTTCTACCAACCATCACTTTCTTCATTTGCGCTTTATATCCATCATATATCATTTTCTTATTTCCTGGTAGCTATTTTTGTTTATTATTGTTTTTTCTTGCAAAACGAGTTATTTTACCTATCATCATTGGACTAAATAACTCGTTATTTAAACTCTTTATTTACATGATGATCTTAGTTACAACTTCCACCATGTTCTTCAAAATAGGCTTCAATATAAGCAACCATCATTTTTCCTTTGATAAAGTTTTCTTCTTCTAAAAGGTCACTGATATATTCACTTCCACTCGCTCCCACAATATTATCATCTTGGTCGCTTTCGATTAAATAAGTGTAATTTTGTCCATCTAAAGTACATTCTAAAGTAGCAGTTAAGCTTTGTACATTTGAAGTAGATTCAGATATAGTATTAAACAAGAAAAAGCTAATTACGGCTAACACTATGTAAACAATCAATAAAATACCAATTACTTTTAATATTTTTATGATAATACCTGCTAGTCTTTCGGTATTACTGATTTTTTCTACTAATGCTGTTTTTTGATCATTATCTAATAATTCATCAATACTAACATGAAAGATTTGGGATAATAATTTCAATTGTTCAGGATTGGGAGAAGTTTCTCCTAGCTCCCAGTTAGAGATTGTCTGTCTAGTTACACCTATTTTTTCTGCTAATTGTTCTTGAGACAATTTGTTTTCCTTTCGTAAAGCGACTAATTGTTCTCCTAATTTCATTTTTTATTCACCTCGCTAGTCATTATACAAAAAATAAAACTTAACAATCTACCAAATAGTTTTGGAACTTACGCAAAGATTTTTAACATTTCTATTTTGGCGTTTATTTATCGCTAAAAATGAATTAGATGCCTTGTGTCTTTTCAAACACTCTCTTCTTTTATTTTGATTAAGATGGTTTGTTTTTACGGGTTACACATTTTTTCTTTTATTGTTCGTTTTCTTTATTTAGTTTTTTCATCCTATCGTATTGTTTGTAAAGATACTGAACCGCATTTTCTAAGAAGAAATAGTGCCTTACATAGAAAATCAAAACAACTAAAATCGTATAGAATACAAGAAGGAATGGCCATACTTTAAAAGAGATAATTAAGGATAAAAATAGAAACAATCCATAAAATAAGGTCACTAGTAGATGAATAAGCCGTTCATGTTGAAAAAAATTTATTTTGGTTAAATGTTCTTCTAAATCTTCGCTGGTAATTTTTTTCTTTTCTAATTTCTTATCAATTTCTTTAACATATTCTCCTAAATATTTACGCATATATATCCCTCGCTTACTTTTTACTTATTATGTAATTTATTATACCTGATATCCATTCATTTGGTCAAAGAACATTAAACTTTAGAATTTTATTTTCAAATTATTTATATAATTTTTCTAGCTTCTCCATTAATGATTTCCCTACATCATTATCCCCTATTAGAGTAATAGAAAAAGTTTTATAACCAATTCTATTGATACTAGCTCCACAATGATAAACTTCCTTTTTATCTAATATAAAATATCTATCATGAAAAGTGTGGTCGTAGTAAACTTTTAGATTATGGTATTGCTCGTTATATTTTGTTATGTCCTGTTGTGTTAGTAAGTGATTATCCTTAGTTATTATCACTACTTCTACATTCAATCTCTTAATCATATCCAAGATTGTAGTATCTGCATAAGCATCAATAATTATCAAGGTTTTCGTCGCCTGTTTAAATATTTCTAATATTTTAGAATAGGCATCATAAATTTGACCATTAAAATATATTTCATTGACCTTTCTTTTTTCTTCTAATTTATCTAATGATTTTTGTAATAACTTAATTTGTGAATCATGTTCTATTACCATGTTATTAATGTATTTTTGTTCTATTAAATTATTGGAGATATACTTGCGCATAGATACAAAAGCATCCATAATAGAAATACTTATTTTTGTTGCGACACTAGTTTTTAATATAGTGGCTAACATTGCAATACCCTGTTCTGTAAAAACTCTAATACCATATCTTCTACCTCCATGAGAACCTGAAGTCGCAATTTGCGACCTCAAAATTTCTAACTCGTAATTATCTAGTATCCAACTAAATCTTTCAGGAAACTTTTCTTTATTTCTAGAAACAGCTTCGTTTATTCTTTTTGTTTGCGTTCCATAAAGTTTCGCTAAATCTGAATCAAGCATCACTTGTTTTCCTCTTATTTCATAAATCAACTTTTCAATTACCACTTCATCTTTTACTATAATATCATTCATACATTTCCCCCTATTCATTAGTCATAGATATCAAACCTAAGTATTCAATAACCTCTAGTTTATTTTTCATAACATTGACTATTAATTTTTCTAACAAGCCAACTATATAATACATTTGTTCTATAGTCAAGCTGTTTCTTACAAATTACAAAATTTTCTATCGCACAAAAAAACAACACTAGCTAACGATCATTCATTTAAGCTATTTGTTGTTTTATATTAGTTTCTTCCTACCACAATTTTTTTCTTTTCTTTTTTTCTATACATGTTTGTGTAATCTTCTCTAAAGTTGGTTGGATATTATCATAAGCAGAATCCAAAAGTTGTCTATTCTCATTAACAATAGAAAGTGTAGTTTCAAAACTAGTAATCACTTGCTCCTTAGAGACACCCTGAATAACAGGATGAGATAACATTTCATTATAAAGTTGTCCGCTATCATTAGTAATCAGAAAACTAGTAAAAAGTTTTAAGTCATATTGAAAAGGTCCGGTAACTATCGATGACGTTTTATCATCATTTATATTTAATGCAATTAGATTAGTTGGATCATAGGCAAAATAATGATTATGCTCTTTTACTAAAGTAATTACATGATTTCCAACTTTTTCTATAAGAAACGTTAAACGAGAAAGTATAGTGTTTGAAAAACTAACTCTAACTTTCTTACTATTCCGTGTAATTGTTGGATAATATTCTAAATCCTGTCTTTTAAAAGCATTCACTTTACAAACCAAAGGAGCACTTTCGATTTCGCAGACTTGCAAATATCTATTTAAAGCATCTGCGTAATTTAGGCAAACTCCATGACCAAAAATAATATCTGAAAAGTACATTCCTATTATAGGATGACGATCATTCAAATCATAAAAATGTTCTTTATTATAGGAAAAATAGCCATTCCATAGGAGATAACTAAATAAATTGCACTTGTCAATAGTCGTTTCAAGGTGTAATTCTTCAGCTAATTTTTTATAATTTTCTAATACGCTCTGAAAAAGAGCAATCTCTTCTTGATACAAAGTTTGATTTTTTACTTGTTCTTTTTTTCCTACTAAAAGAAGGCCACTTTGAAGTAGATTAACTTTTTCGTTCGATTCTAAATCTAATAAAATTGATATCAAAGCTAACACTTCATCAGCTCGTGTCCAATCATTCCCTATTGAGTTTTGAAAATGGTTATGATTGACATTTAAACCCAACTCGTTTATCTTCTCGCAAACATAATACTTTTTTTGAATATCCGTTAAATCTTGTAATTGTTTGGCTATTTCTTCTTTTCGTAATGTAATTTTATCTAATTTCGTTTTAACCAAAGTTGATTCCTCCCATTCGCATTTACCTATTATATTATATCAAAAAGAAGAGTGATTCAAGCGATAAAAACTCCCCTTCAGGATAAAAACATGACATTAAAAAATGAAATATTTGGTCTTATTTATTTTATATTAGCAATTCTTTTTATTTCGAAATGTCTTATATCATTTCTTAACTCACAAAAAGCCGTAACATAATAGTCTTCTTTATATTTAAATAAATGGAGTGGATGTATAATTCTCTTTAATTGACTTCCATCAAAATCATTGTATATAATTTCAACTTTCTCATTTTTATTTATTGCAGTTTCAATCAGTTTTTCGGTTTCTCCTGGATTTTTTATATCTATATTTGAAAAACACTTACTTTTCTCCTCGTAAACAGAATACATTTTTTTTGATTTATCTAAAAAGTCTTTAAATTTATCTATATATTCAAAATTGTTTTCTAATAAGAAATTATATATACTATCTAATAATTGAATATCATATTTATTAATACTTGTATAATTTTTAATTTTATCTATCATGAAATATCCACCATTCGGACCTTTAAAAGATTCTATCGCGATCCCATTATTACATATCTCATTTTTATAATAACGTATCATTCTCTCTGTTACGCCAATTTTTTCTGACAACTCTTTTAAAGTGTAAATATTCCCTGTATTTAACAAGTCTATCATATACATCATATTGGATAATTTTCCCATATTGCCACCTCAATTGTTAATTATTATATCATAGACAATTAATTAAATAGATAAAAAGATATTATGGCTTATTTTTACTTGCTTCACTAAAAAACGATATGTAAAATAAAATATCGCTCCAATAAAGGAACGATATTTCATCACTTTTCGTATTAAAGCAAAGATTCTATGAAAGCAATCACTTTAGGTAAAAAGATAATCAATCCGATAAAAAATGCGGCAATGGCAATAACTAAGACTGCTCCTGCAGCGGTATCTTTGGCCAACTTAGCTTTGGGATGAATATCTGGCATACATAGATCAATCGTCGTTTCTACTGCTGTATTGATAAGTTCTGCTGACATCACTGAGCCACAGAGTAAAAGGCAAACAATCCATTCACTACTAGAAATTTGGAAGAAAAAACCACAGAAAATAACTAAACAAAAGGCGCAAAAATGGATCAACATATTTCTTTCTGTTTCAATACAATGTCTCATTCCCTGAAAGGCATAATAGAAACTTCTCCATAGTGGTTCATTAACTATCTTTTTAAACTTCTTTTTCATGTTACTTCTCCTTCGTATAATTGGTAATTAATTTGGTAAAGATGATTAAATAAGCAAGGGTAAAACTAAACCCGGCTAATACATCACTTAGATAATGTACACCTAAGTAAATCCTAGAAGTACCGATTAGGATAATGATTATTACTAAAACGGTAATTAAAAATATTTTTAACTTCTTTTGAATAGAACTTTTATATAGTAAATAAATTAGGAATCCATAAAAGGTAAGAGACGCCATGGAGTGTCCTGAGGGAAAACTATATCCACTTTCTTCAATGATCGATTCTATCGGTCTTTCTCTTCTAAAGATAGACTTTAAGGCGCTATTTAATACTACAGTATTGATTAAGTTAAGCCCAACTAAATAAAAATAGGTTCTTTTTTTGATAAAAATAAAAATCAAAAGACAAAATAGAATTAATACTGGGGCACTAGCTAAGGCAGTAACTGTTTTGAAGAAAGCGGTTAAGTCTGGGCTTTCCCAATTTTTTAGTACTTTAAATGCTTGTTCATCAAAGGCAAATTGTCCTTGATTAAGTACCGTTATAGCTAGAAGAAAGAAAATAAGTAAGGCGATAACGAAGAGAATCCACCGAATATTTTTATATAAGGATTTACTAATACTGATGTTTTTTTGTTTCATATTTCACCGCTTCTTTGTCGTTTATTCTCTTATTTATAGATTATAACATGTCTTTATCGATATTTCTATCCTCACTTTTCACTTTCTTGTTGTAATGAGTAAGCTCTTACGACGTTATCCATCAACATGAGGGAAGTTAAAGCCCCTACTCCTTTAGGAACTGGGGTGATTTTCTGTACCTTTGGATAGACTTCTTCCCAACAAACATCGCCATAAATTCTATGATTTTCGTAATTGGTTCCAACATCAATTACGGTACAATTAGGATTAATCATATCTCCTCGTAACCATTCTTTTTCTCCAATTGCGATGACAATGAGATTCCCTTTTTGAATGATTTCCTTAATATTTGGAGTATTACGGCCACATAAATATACCTGAGTTTGGTTATGAAGTATCTGATAAAGTGGCATACCGACTATGTTGCTTCTACCAATAATTACGATAGTTTGATTCTTAATCGGAATGTGATAATATTCGATAAAAGCTAAGACACTACGTGCGGTTGGGGCGATTAAGGTTTGAGTTTGTTGTTGACTTTTTGTCACGCCTTCGACATCTTTTTTCGGTTCAATATGATCAATTAAATTTTGATAATCATACTTAGGAGGAATCGGTTTTTGAATCATGATACCAGTTACACTATGATCTTTGTTTGCTTTTTCTATCCTCGCAATTATTTGTTCTTCGGATGTAGATATAGAATAATTGATCACTTCACATAGGATACCGAGTTGTTTAGCCAAACGTTGTTTACTAGCTAGAAAGATTTGACTTTCTGGAGTAGGATCGATCTGAAAAATAACTAATTTTAATGGTTGTTTAATTTCTGATATTTTCGTATTTAACTGTGTAAACATGTGTTCTTTTATCGGTTTAGCGAGCAAGACTTTTTCTTCCATCTTCTTATTTTCCTTTCCTTAGTTGCTTTTTTACTAGTTCTTCAGTTTTATATAGGTGAATCTATTTTTCTATTTTCGTTTTCTTCTTTTAGAATCTTTACTGATTCATAGAAAAAGATCAAGTCAATTGATCTTTATTCTATACTCATACAGACAAATTCATTACTTTCAATTTCTTCTTTAAACTCTTTGAAATTGATAATTGTTGCGCCTTCGCCAGTATCATATTGATAATCTGATGTTACAGTTACCGTTCTAGTTTCAGGATCGTAAGTTGTCATTGGATCTTCATACTGACTACTATCTGCTGTATATTGTTGATATAATTCATCCGTTAAATATGTAGTTTTCATATTGAATTGATTTCTAATTAAATTTCCGTTATCATCGGCATAGATATGATATTCACTCTTCATTTCATATTCATCGGTTGTTAATTCACGAGTACAGAAATATTCTTTAGCTAAAGTCTCTTGAGTATTGTTATTATTATTTTGCTCAGAATCTTTATTTTGCGTTAACAGAATAACACCAACGATGACTAAGATTAGTCCTAAAACAACTATAATTATAGGAATTAACTGCTCTTTTTTTATTTTCATTTTTCCACTCCTTTTATTTCTTTTTATTTTCTATTTTATTTTAACAAATATTTTTCACTTTGTCTTTTCTTTTTTTATTTTTTATTTCTAAATACACTTCTAATAGTTCATTCGGAAAAGAAAAAGAGGGATATTCCTCTTTGTCTACAGATATAAGCCAACCGGTTTTTGTTTTCCTTTAATCTCTTCTTTATGATCATATTTATCTATAGTAATCACATGACCGGCTTCTAAGCTTTTCTTTACATCTATAATTCTTTGATTGGTACTTCCACGATAGGCGGTGCTGAGGCTTCTTTTTGCCAAAACAAATTTTCCATCCACTAATACATCGATATAATTTAAGAAGTTGGTGATTTCGCAATTAGTGCGTGACAGTTTAATTAAATCTTCAAAAAGATAGCCTGTATAGCACCATATATTCCAATCTTTCGATTTTGCATATTTAGCGATAGCGCCACAAGCACCTGGTTGAGCGAAAGGATCCCCACCGGAAAATGTCAAGCCATCTTGATTTTCTAAACTATCAAGCTCAGCTATAATTTCTTCGACATCAAACTCTCTTCCGCCTAGGAAATCATGAGTTTCTGGGTTATGACAACCTGGGCAATGATGAGGGCATCCTTGCGTCCAAACTACGGTTCTAATCCCTTCGCCATCAACAATACTGTCCGTTTGTAAGCTAGCAGCTAATCTAATTTTCATTCTACTCTGCTTCCGTGTTGGTGTTATTTTTTTGATTCATTAACTCTTTAAGGCCACTATGCTTAACACGATCTCTTTCTTCAGCTCTCTTAGCATTATTGAAGCGACTTACATCTCCAGCAAGATATCCGGTTATTCTTCTAATCCTTTCAAATTTTACTCCTTCTCCAACTGTTTTTTCCATTTTTTTTCCTCCTTTATTCTATCCTTTTATTCTAATTTTCTTTTTTTATTTAACATTCGCAACTGCTACCATGCAGGCGTTCAATTGGAATGCTTTCAAATTCGTGCCTTCCACAACCTGGGCAGACATCACCAATCACACCAACATAACCACAAACCGGATCGCGATCTACTGGATGATTAACCGCTCCATAACCAATTCCTGATTCCTTCATTAAACGGATGATTTTCTCGAATGCTTCCACGTTTTGAGCGGCGTCTCCATCTAATTCAATATAAGAGATGTGTCCACCATTCGTCAACTCATGATATGGTGCTTCTGTTTTTATCTTATGGGTGATACTCGTATTGTAGTAAACAGGTACGTGAAACGAATTAGTGTAGTACTCACGGTCAGTTACTCCTTTTATTTTACCATAGATAGCTTTATCGATATTGATAAATCTTCCTGACAAACTTTCTGCAGGTGTTGCTAAACAAGCAAAATTTAAATTAAATTTTTCTGCGTATTCATCACATTTCTTACGCATGAAGCCAATAATTTCTAAGCCTAAGTTTTGAGCTTCTTTGCTTTCACCGTGATGCTTGCCTATTAATGCTTTCAAACATTCTGCTAGTCCGATGAATCCGATTGACAAACTACCATGTTTCCAAACCTTACGAAGGCGATCGGTTGGTTTTAATTTTTCTCCGTCGTTCCATACTCCTTGTCCTAAAAGGAATGGAAAATTATAATTGTGCTTGTTACATTGAATTTCAAAACGCTCTAATAATTGATCTTTTACCATGTCCATCAATTCTTCTAGTTCTTGATAGAATCCTTTCATGTCTGCCTTATCACGTTCTTTTAAGCAGATTCCATATTTTATTCCTAAACGTGGTAAATTAATTGTCGTCCATGATAAGTTTCCTCTACCAGTTACTACTTGATGGTTAGGATCTGTCACATCAGAAATCACTCTCGTTCTGCATCCCATATAAGCAATTTCTGTATTGATATCACCTGGTTTATAAAATTGTAAATTAAATGGGGCATCGATAAAAACAAAGTTAGGAAATAATCTCTTAGCGGATACTTTGCACGCTAATTTAAATAAATCATAGTTTGGATCTTCAGGATTATAGTTAATGCCTTCTTTAATCTTAAAAATAGAGACTGGGAAGATCGGTGTTTCCCCATGTCCTAACCCTGCATCTGTTGCCTCCAAGAAATTTCGAATTACCATCCTACCTTCTGGGGAAGTATCTGTTCCTAAATTTACTGATGAGAATGGAACCTGTGCTCCCGCACGAGAATGCATCGTATTTAAATTATGAATGAATGCTTCCATTGCTTGTTGTGTTGCACGATTCGTCTTCTGAATTGCTTTTTCATAGCTCATTTCAATAACCTTTTTAATTTCTTCCGAACCTTTGGCAAACGGATAGAAAATTTGATGGTCAAATTCAATTGATTCTAATTTATCTATTTCTTTAGCTATTCTTTCCATATTAACAAAAGGAAGAAATCCTTCTAAATCTAAGCTATCATAGATTGCTTGTTTGAATTGTTTCTTGAAAGTCTTTAATACACCCGGTGCCATATAATAATCAAAAGCTGGTACGGCTTGGCCACCATGTTGATCGTTTTGATTTGCTTGAATAGCAATTGCAGCAAGAGAACCATAAGTGCTAATATCTTGCGGTGGCCTGATGTATCCATGTCCAGTATCAAAACCATTTTTAAACAAACGAGCTAAATCAATTTGACAGCAAGTTGTTGTCCCCATCGCAAAAAAATCCATATCATGAATGTGAATTTCTCCACTATCATGAGCCTCTGCATATTTTTGTTTCATCAGATAAGCTTTTGCAAACTCTTTTGATACAGTTGCTCCATATTGAAGCATTGTTCCCATTGGACTGTTACCATCTATGTTGGCGTTTTCTCGTTTAGCGTCATCCTCATTTGCTGACTTTAAGCCTAAATTTTCCAATGATTTTAAAAATTTATGCATTTTTTTATCATCAGCGAAGTTTTGCCGTGACTGATTTCTACGATCACGATATTCAGAAAAAGAACGATAAACATCTTCATACCCTTTTTTCTCCAATTCTTCTTCAATCATATCCTGAATTTCTTCTATTTTAATTTTTCCAGCATCCCGATACTTTTTATCAATACGATTAAGTACAGCTTGATATACTTTTTGTATATCTTTTTCATTGTATTTTCTTTCGCCTTTTTCTTCTTGATCCGAGTTGACGATACTATCGAACCCTTTTTTTATCGCTAGAGCGATTTTCGAGCCATCAAATTCTACTTTTTTCCCGTTTCGCTTGACTACCATCAATTCTTTTACTTCTTCTACTGTATCTGTCATTTTACCACTTCTCCACTCCTATTTTTTTGTTAATTCGATTGTATAACTATGCGGGTCAATTAGTCAACGACTTTTGATATTTTTTCAAATTTTACATTTTCTATTTTTTCATTTTTTGGATTTTTTTGATTTTTTTATTATCTTAAAAATTATGTCAACATCTCATTTTTTCCTTATTTTATATAGATTTTACATTTCTTTATTTTTCTCTTGACTTTTTTAATTTTTTTGCTTTTTTCATAAATTTCGATTTTCTCAATTTTTACTTTTTCTATTTTTTTTGAATTTTTTCTTGTTCGATTTACACAACAAAAAGTAAAAAAGACACTTGCTTTACAAGTGCTTTTTAGTATTTTTGTTTTCTCAATACACTTTTTATTTTTTATGCTGAGTGAGGTCTACTTCATAAGTATTCCAAGACTCTCCTTCCTCAGGTTTTACTCTTTGTCCACCGAAGGCTTCGATTGTTTTAATTGAAGCGATATTATCAGGGTAAGCAGTAATTTTAATTTGGGAAAAGCCTTTTTCTAGGAGATCTTGGCGAACAAGTTCTAAAGTTTTTAAGGCATAGTGATTCCCTCGATACTTTGGGAGAATAGAATAGCCAATATTCGCATAAAAGGGAATGATCTTGTCTAGTTCCAAACTAAGTCGAAGTCTTCCTATTCTCTTTGTTGTACCATGGAGAGTAATCGTATAGTACTTCCCTTCTAATTCACTAGATTCTTGTTCTTCTTCATTTAAATAGAGATCGATTTCTTCTCCTTGATAAGTTGGACCATCCGCATAGGGATACTCAAATCTTAAAAGGTCAATCTGGTGGTTAATATTCATGATTCTTTGAACAGTATCCGTCAAATATCCGTATTTTTCTAACGCATAAAGTTTTCTTAATTCATCTTCTAACTCTTTAATTTGTTGTTTGATTTCGATTTTTCCCATTCTATTTTCCTTCTATTAAACTTAAAGAGACTTTCTCTTGTTCTTTTTTGATATCAATAACATAACAGTCGACAATATCGCCTACAGAAAATAATTCTGAAGGATGTTTGATATATTGATCAGTTAATTTAGAAATATGAGCCAATCCATCTTGATGGAGTCCAATATCGATAAATAGACCAAAGTCAACAACGTTACGTACTGTTCCTTGAAGTTTATCTCCAAGATGAAGATCTTCGATATGAAGAACATCACTTTTTAAAAGCGGTTTAGGTAATTCATCACGTGGATCACGATTTGGTTTTTGAAGTGCATCAACAATATCTTGAAGTGTATAGCTATCTACTTCTAAGTTACTGTTTTGTAAGTCGAAAGTCGCTAATTTTTCTTTTAGTGCTGCCGACCCTACATCATTAGGCGTAAACCCTAGTAAAGCTAATAACTTTTCCGCAACGGGATAACTTTCTGGATGGATAGAAGTCCTATCTAATGGATTAGTCCCCTCTTGGATACGGATAAATCCAATAGATTGTTCGTAAACTTTATCACTAATTCCTTGGATTTGATGAATTTCTTCTCGAGAGGTAATTTTACCGTGAACTTCACGATAATGAAGAAGTGCATTAATGGCTCTTTTGGTTAACCCTGAGACATATTTTAATAAAGAAGAAGAGGCTGTATTAATATTTACACCAACTTGGTTTACCGCTTTAGTGACGACGAATTCTAAAGTATCATCTAACTTCTTTCCTTGTACATCGTGCTGATAGAGTCCTACGCCGATACTTTTAGGATCAATTTTTACAAGTTCAGATAAAGAATCTTGTAATCTTCTACCAATAGAAATAGCGCTTCGCTTCTCGACGGTTAGATCAGGAAACTCTTGAATCGCTAGCGGAGATGCGGAATAAACGGAAGCCCCTGCTTCACTAACAATAACATATTCAACAGGTCGTGAAGACTCTTTGATCGTATCGGCAATAAAAGCTTCGCTTTCCCGAGAGGCAGTTCCATTTCCGATGGCGATAATATCAATATTGTAGCGGTTAATCAAATCAAGAACAACCTTTTTACTCTCTTCTATTTTATGATGAGGCCCAGTTGGATAGATCACTTCAATCGCTAGTACTTTACCGGTTGGATCAAGTACAGCAAGTTTACATCCTGTACGAAAAGCCGGATCAAAACCTAATACTGTTTTCTCTCGCATTGGTGGTGTCAACAATAGACTCTCTACATTTTTCGCAAAGTTTTCAATGGCAACAACTTCCCCATCTTCTTTTAATTCAGCGCGAATTTCTCGTTCAATACTAGGAGCAATTAAACGTTTGTAACTATCTTTTATTGCTTCTTTGATCTCTGATGTTACAAATGAAGATTTATTTTTGATGATTTTTGTTTCTAGGTAGCCTAACATCTCTTCTTCATTAACAGAGATACTCACGCTTAAAACATCTTCTTTTTCTCCACGATTTACCGCTAAAATACGATGAGCTTTCATTCTCTTAACTGGTTCGCTATAATCATAATACATTTCGTATACCTTTTTCTCATCGACCGCATTTTTCTTTTTCTTAGCTGTTAGTATTCCTTCTCTAAACATTCTACGACGTAATTCTTTTCGATAACTAGCATTATCACTGATCCATTCAGCAATGATATATTTAGCGCCTTGAATAGCTTCTTCGACAGTTGGTACTTTATCGGTAATAAACTTTTCTGCCATCTGAGTTAGATTTCCCGTTGTCGGAAAAGACATCATCATTTTAGCTAGTGGTTCTAATCCATTCTTAATGGCTTCAGTTGCTTTAGTTTTCTTTTTCTCTTTATATGGTCGATACAAATCTTCTACTTCGACTAATTTTTGACAAGCCATGATCGATTGTTTTAATTCTTCTGTTAATAATCCTTTCTCCTCGATCAAACGAATAACATCTTCTTTACGTTTTAATAAATTCTCTTGATATTCGTAGACTTCGTTAATCTTTCTAATTTGTTCTTCATCTAAAGCCCCTGTTACTTCTTTTCGATAACGAGCGATAAATGGAATCGTATTTCCTTCTTGTAATAGTTTTAAAACTGCTTCTACTTGTTTATTTTTAATTGCTAATTGTTCACTAATTTCGTTAATAATTTCTTGATTCATCTAGTATGTACCTCCTTTTTCATTGTAACAGACTAAAGAAAAAAAGTTTAGTCTTTTTACTAAACTTTACTGAAAAGAAAGATAATCTATTTTTCTTCTTTAATGATCGAATTAGCTAAGGTTTTTCTTTCTAATGGTTTAGGATCTTTTTCTTTATATCCTAAAAGAACGGCACTGACTAGATGTAATTTTGTATCATCTAATTCAAAATAGTGAGCAACTTGACTACTGATTTTTAAAATATTACCAATCCATAAGGAACCTAGTCCTAAATCTGTTGCCTTTAAAAGCATATTTTCGATCATTGCGCCCATCGATAATAGCGTAAAGTCAGGATTTTCTAAGCGATCACTATAGACTAATATCAGTGTATTTCCTCTTGATATTGTATCAGCTGTTTTACTGATACTTTCATCTTCAGGATGTTTTTCTCCTTCTTCTTTTAATAATTTAACAATTTCAGGAATACTATCTCTTACGATAATAAACTGCCAAGGTTGAGTGTTATGGGCAGATGGTGCTAGTAACCCTGCTTCGATTATGGCGTCTACTTTCTCTTTTTCAACTGCTTGTTTTGTATATTTACGAATGCTTCTTCTATTTTCTAGTACTTCTTTAAATTCCATTTTATCACCGTTATTAGTATAGAAAAAAAATCTATTTTTGGCAAGAGTAGATTCTATGATTTTACTTTAGTTATTGGCGGATGTTCATTCATTTTTTCAAACTCAGCTAATTGTTGTTGTATTCTGATTAATTCTTGTTGGGCGATTTCTAATTCATGATTTAGTTCTGTTAAACGAGCGAGCACATCAGCGACAATTTTTTCTTCATTTATTGTTAAATTATGATTAAATGGATTTTGTTTTTTGGCCATTTGATTATACGGATCACTAAATAGAACAATCTTTGTATTTGGATTATTATTCTTATCTAAGTGGTAAGTAGATAATGGTTTTATCTCTTTTTTGACCGACGTAGTTTGCAATTCTGGCTGTTGCTTTTTGGATTCTTGTTTTTTTAAAGGAACAATATTTTCTTTATCTATATTACTTATTTCATTCTTTTTTACTTTATTATGTCTTTTCGTACTTGTTTCTTGGGTACGTTTTTTTTCTTCATGGAAGCCTTTTTTTTGCTTTTTGGCTATTTTTTCTTGTTTGTTTTTTAATTTCTGTTGTTTTTTGGCTTCTTTTCTTTGCTTACGCTCCGCTTTTTTCTTTTCACGTTGTTCTTTCTTCACCTTAGCTTTTTCTTTGACTAAAGTCCCCTTTTTGTCACTGTTATCTTTTTCTTCTACCACCAAATTTTCGTCTTCATTTATCTCTTCTTCTAATTTTTGTTTGGAATAAATATAGTTAAGTCCCCCTATACCAGCACCTACTAGACCCCCAAGAGCAATTCCTGGGATAGCTCCATATAAAAGAGCCATACTAATTGGGATTCGAGACATGATTAATAGTGTAGTAGCTACTATCGGTGTAACCACTACACCAATTAATATAGTGGCAAAAAAACGAGCTCCTAAATGAGATTTTGTCATTTTCTGTTTTCTGTTTTCCATTTTTATCTTCCTTTCCTTTATTGATTATTATTTATGAAAGACATGGGACAACAAGGATAAAAACAATTTGAATTTATATCACTCGTTATCCTTTAGTGAGACTATTCTCTAGTTTTAATTAAAGTTTTTCCCTTTTCTTTATCTAATTCTCTAAATGCTCTTTGAATAGAAGCCAAAGATTCTTGGGCATTGCTTTCTGGTAATTTATCTTGTGAATCTAGAATCGCCTCCGCCTGGTAATCTTGATTAGGATCTTTTAAGACTTGTTCCTGATTAATTGTTAGATGGCTATTTTTCGCTGTTTGATTATACGGATCTTGGAATAAAGGCTTTTGTGCTGTAGGGGTAGAGTGAACTCGATAATTTCCGATTTTTCTAATTGGCATAGCTGACATTTCATCAAAAGTCGTACTTCTTTTTGAATTCCTTGTTCTTTCACAGCCATATTCTCCTTATTTGTACTTGTTTCTATGCCAGTTTTTACTTTTGGAGATAGCTGTTTTTGCTTACTATTTTCTTCATACCGTTCTAATTCATACTTAAACATATCTTTTTCAGCTAGTTGCACGTCGAGTTCTTTTTTTAACTCCTTTGCTTGAGTAGAATAATATCTTCTCGCAAAAAAGCCCAAAAAAAACATAGCGACACACACAATCGGACTTGTACTAAGGATTAAACCAACTGCTCCAGTAATTATTCCCAACACTGATAGTGCTTCATACCCATTAACACAGCATAGGGCCAACCGATTTAAAGCTATCTTTTTAGACCATTTTTTGATATCTTTTCTTAATCCTTTTTCATAGCTATTCATTTTCTTCACCGTTTTCATACTTTTCTCCCCCTTCATTTAAGTGGCTTTATTATATTACATTAGAGAATATTTGACAAATTTCTTTGCCAATCCATGCACAAATTAAAGCCTCGTTTATGCTTTTTTATTTAAACGAGGTTCTCAATGATTTTAATTTATTTTTATTTTCACTTTTGACTGACCTTTTCCTTTAATTTCTGTTAAGTTTTCTAATAATGCCCGAAGTTCATTAATCTGCTTTTCTGTTTCCGCTAATGTCTTTCTCAAATGTTCTAAACTGGATTTGACATCATACATTATCTTTTCATCATTTACCCACAAATTATCTTTTTTCGTTCCTGTTGATGTTGTTTTATTGTATGGTTCTTGGAAAAGCACATTTTTCTTATCTGTAACTGGGTGTAAAGAATAAGTATTTTCTTGTTTATTTTCTTCCTCATCATCTAATTTTAAAATGTTTCTAACGTGATGATTTCTAGTACTAGTAGAAGTCGTTTTTGATTCTTCTTCTAATGTCAAAATATTTTTGACAGGGTGTTTTTGATTACTTGATGTTGCTTGGTCAACAGTTTCTTTCTCGTCATCTAACTTTAAAACATTTCTAACTGGGCGTTTTTTAGTGCTAGTAGAATTGGTTTTGTTTTTTTCTTCTTCTAGGGTCAAGATATTTTTAACAGGACGAGGATTAGCTCCTGCTTTTCTCATTTCTTTTTTCTTTCCTAAAGAATACGCATTTTGTTTGCTTCCTTTTTTGTATCTTGTTCTATTTTTCTTTAGATCTAATTTCTTTTTATCCTCCTCAAGATTATCGTTATCTCCAAAGAAAAGCTCACTTCCGGTTACAACGATTGCTCCTGTTAGTAAACCGATTGCTGTTCCTCCTAGAATACTAATTATACTTGGTGCAGGAATAATGGCAAAAGGTGTTACAATACCAATAATCCCAAATGTGATTACGATAAGTGGAGATAACCATTTGTTCAATAATTTCATTTCCACCGTCTCCTTTTCGTTGATAGTGGCTTTATTATACCATATGTCCATCAAAAAAGCGAGTTTTTTTTACTCGCTATTGTAATATATCTTTATCTATAACCACGACTGGGCGAATACCAAAATATTCTGAAGTATTTTCAAATTCTTGAAGGGTTACTCCTGTTTCACCCACACTTACTGCCCAAGCAAAATTTGCATTGTTAGAATTAGGCGTTGCTGTCCAATAATTTCCCGTCGTTAGCCAAGAAATATTTTCATTTTGTAGACTGGTTAAAAAAGTTGTCGAGTCTATTTTATCGTTGACGATGTTTTCAATTTCCGGAACAGTAATTAAGCGGATTTCATCATAATTATCGATGATTTCTGCCTTTTTCAAGTTGTTAAAATAATTCTGATATAGCGTAGTTTCTAATTCTTGATATTTTCCAGTACTACAATAGTAGGTTTCTAATTGATCATTAATTTTCCCTTCTGTGATTTTTTCTTGAATAAACTCACTGATTACGCAAGTGGTATCTTGAACTCCAGTTGGAATTAAGTTATAGTCACTTAATAGTTTGACTTTAGACATTGTACTATCACTTGCTTCGATCACATGATACTTATCGCCATTTGGTAAAGTAACTGCCTGCCCCACTTGAAATTCTTGCCATTCTTTTTCCTCTGTGACCTGTTCAATTTCTAATCGTCCATGAAAGTGTCCACTTTGCACACTTTCTGGACTATTAGTTGCTAACCAAATTCTCAATTCGTGAATTTCACTACTTCCTGGCATCAGTTCATTGTTGCTCACATAAATTTCGTAGTCTTTCGCTTCCACTGTACTTAACACTTTTGGCTCTTCATTATCAATTTTATATTTTATATAGTATGTCGATAATTGCTTAGTTTCACAATCATCTTCATCGATTAAGGCTTGATCAAAAGATAATTTGATTACAAATTTAGCTTCTTCTTTTCCAGTATTTGTCACATTAAAACGATATGGTTGTTGACTAGTTCCTTCTTCATCCGTCATTGGCGTAGCATTTACTAAAGATAATACATCGCCATTTCCTCTCCCATTATCGACATAACTAATTTCAAAATCCTCTTCTCTAAATGTATTGTATTCACTATTTCTATCTTGACGATTAAAAAGTAGATAGCAACTTCCTATAGCTACTGTTACTGTGATAATTACTGCTATTATCGTAATCGCAGTTTGATGTTTGAACAACTTTTTCTCTTGTCTCATAAAACCACCTATTTATACCTTTTCTTATTTTCCATTATATCATATCCCACTAAAAATTCCAGAAAAAAGCATCAAAATTAGTAACCCAATCTTAATGCTTCTACCTTTACATTATATTTTAGTCCCTGTTGGTATGCTACGGCGTTGCTTTCGGTCAGCAAGTCTAGAATACGACCTTTACCTGATCCGATTGCTCCACCTCTATCTAGGACGATTACTAACATCGGAGAATCTCCAATATTAGTTAAACGTAAAATCGACCCCAGGGGATATTCACTTCCTGCTGCAACAATTCGTACACTACCG
Source organism: uncultured Bacilli bacterium (assembly GCA_944350365.1). Taxonomy (GTDB): domain Bacteria; phylum Bacillota_I; class Bacilli_A; order RF39; family UBA660; genus Alloscybalousia. Next base: position 5,047 of record CALVOU010000009.1, on the reverse strand, counting down.
TAGGCAGGGTCATTATAATAGATACGGCCGTCACCAATGTAATAACCAGATGCTGTTTTACCTGATGTACATCCGTAACAATCGTGTCCATAATGGCTTACAGTTCCAACATTCGTAGAAAGTACTGGAAAACTAGTCGTGTCTATTGGCGCAATATAGCTTGGCGTAGATACTTGTGGTTGTTCTACTCCTGATTCTTGATTTTCTATAACTGGAGTAGTTTCTTGCTGTATTACTTCTTTTTGTTCTTCTACTTTAGCTTGTGGTATTTCTAGTTCTTCTTTTATTTCTTCTTGTTCTACTACCACATCTGCGATCAATTTACTGTTTAATTGTTTGGTAATATTACTATTTTGTACTAGGTAAGATTCTTTTTCAATTGTAACATTGGCACTAGCTAGACTAAATAGTGTTAAAACCACGATATAGACACATACTATTCTGAAAGCATAATTACAAATTTTTTTCATAATTCCTCTCTTTCGAACAGTTACCATTATACCATAGGGGACTAGCTTTTGCAAATTCGGGAGGTCTAATATGCACTCTGTTATTCCTATTTACCCTTATTTTATGCGGATTATATAGTTTTTGTTTGGAGAAAATTACCAATAGTTTTATTTCCTTTTTGACTATTTTTTCGTTCTTTTCGACTACTTTGTTTCATTGGAAAAGTACCAACTTTATATTGTGCCGGTACTTTTTACTCATTAACTACTAAGAATGTTTATTGATAATTATCTGCTTTTACTTCCATAAATGATTTTGGATGTTTACAAACTGGACATACATCTAAAGCATCTTTTCCAACATAAACATGTCCACAGTTACGGCAGATCCAAATTTTGTCTCCATCTTTATGGAATACACGGTCATCTTTAACATTTTTTAATAGTGTTAAATATCTTTCTTCATGTTCTTTTTCGATTTTTGCTACTGCATCGAATAAGTAAGCTAATTCATCGAATCCTTCTTCTTTAGCTTCTTTTGCGAATCCAGCATACATATCTGTCCATTCGTAGTTTTCGCCTTGAGCAGCATCTTCTAAGTTTTCCATTGTAGATGGGATGTCGCCACCATGTAGGTATTTGAACCATAATTTAGCATGTTCTTTTTCGTTATTTGCTGTTTCTTCGAAAATAGCAGCGATTTGTTCATAACCATCCTTTTTTGCTTTTGAAGCATAGTATGAATATTTGTTTCTAGCTTGACTTTCTCCAGCAAAAGCTGTCATTAAATTTTGTTCTGTTTTAGAACCTTTTAATTTTGCGTAATCCATTTTTTTCATTCCTTCCTTTTCTTGTTTTTTATCTATATTAAAAGATTGCTCTTTTAATAACTTACTTTTATCTTGGTAACTCGTATGTAAGAGTTCCTCACTAATTGGGCTTAATGGTTCTCCTAAGAAATCACGGTAAATTTTTTCAATATCGGGATTTCGATAAGAGTAACGAATACGACTGTCTTTATCGCTTTGATAAATTCCAGCCATTCTTTTTTCTAGGATCTCTTTTTGCTTATTAATTGCGGTTAGCGGTTGTCCGCCTCCACCGATACAGCCACCTGGACAATTCATCACTTCGATAAAATGATACTTTTTATGTTCTTGTCTCATTTTCTCTAAGAGGCGTTCCCAATTAGGTAAGCCGTATACGACAGCAACTTGAAGTACAACATCTCCGATAGTAACCGTTGCTTCTTTTACTTCTTCTAAGCCACGAACTGGTGTATAGTTTAATAATGCTTCTTGGTCTTTTCCTGTTAGTAGATAATGAGCAGTTCGAATAGCTGCTTCCATTACCCCTCCACTGTTCCCAAATAAGACACCTGCTCCACTTCCTCTTTCTAATAAAGAATCGAAGTGTTGCTCAGAGACTTTCGTAAAATCTATTCTTTTTTCTCGTAACATTAAGCCTAGTTCACTAGTCGTGATGACATAATCATTATCTCTTGTGATTTCTTTGTGCCAAAAAGTACTACTTGATTTTAGTTCTTCGCGTAGCGCTTCACTCTTCTTTGCTGTACAAGGAGTTATTGCTACCGTAATTATTTTGGTTGGATCCAAATTTTTTATTTGTGCAAAATAGGTTTTAATCATTGTTGTTTGCATACCAATTGGACTTTTACAAGTAGATAAATTCTTTATCCAATCAGGATGGTAAATTTCTACATATTTCACCCAAGCTGGGCAGCAACTAGTTAATTGAGGCAAGTTCTTGTTTTCTTTTATTCTAAAGACCAATTCACTAGCTTCTTCCATGATAGTCAAATCAGCGCCAAAAGTGGTATCGAATACATAATCAAACCCTAATTCTTTTAAAGCTCCTACCATTCTGCCTTCAACATTGGTACCTGCTTCTTCCTTAAATTCTTCCCCTAAGGCAACCCTGACAGCAGGAGAAGTTAATGCGATGACAATTTTATCTTTATTTTCAATTTCTTGAGCTACTTTCTTGTAGTTATATTTAGGGACAATTGCTCCCATTGGACAATTCAAGATACATTGGCCACAAGAAACACAAGCTGGGTGTCCCGTTACCTTGTCTTGGTATTTTATGCCAACTACGTTTTGACAGATATCTTTACAACGGCCACAATTAATGCACTTTTCCATGATTCTAGCGATTCCTGAATTGTCTTCATCGATAGGAATTCTTTTGTCCTCTTTTTCAGGAGGAGTTTCTTCTGTTGTGATTTCTTCCATGAATTCTTGATGAACTCCGCAAACTGGACAGCGGTAATCTCCTTGTTCAACCAAATCGCCATTTTCTTCGATATAGCCACATAGCTTACAGCGGTACTTCTTCTTTGGGCGTTGTTCTTCGATTACCTCTTCCATCATTTCTTTGCCTACTCCACAAAGAGGACAAGTATACCCATCTGGTAACTCTTCCCTTTCTTCAATATAACCACATATTTTACATCTAAACTTCTTCACGTTTTCCTCCATTACATTCTAAGCAATATCCTTCAATCGTTAAATTATAGTTTGTCGCTTGAAAGCCATCTAGATAATTCTTACTCTTTAGTTGATTGAGTAATTTCGAGTCATAGAAATCAAATAACTTACCACAGGTTAAACATTCAAGATGAAAATGGTCTTGATAAAAATCATAACGGTCTATTCCTTGTTTTGTTTTTAACAGACTAATTTTCCCTTCTTTTACGAATTGTTTCACATTGCGATAGACTGTTGCTTGGCCAATACTGGCGTCTGCCTTTTTGACTTCATCATAAATTTCGTAAATTGTTGGATGATCGTGATTATTTTTGATGATGGCTAAAATCAATTCTTTTTGTTTAGTGTTTCGGTATTTCATAACACTCCTTATTGATAATGATTATCAGTTATTATTATATCATTGCAAGAAAGAAATGCAAGTCTTTTTTAGTGTTTTATTTTGGTTAAGTCATCGTAAATTTTGTAGAGTTTTTGAACATTATTTTCTAAAAAGTAATAATGTTTAATATAGAATGCTAACATAATTAAAAAGATAACGAACAAAATTCCGATTGCGATACTTGGTACGGTAACTAGGAAATATAAGCCGAAAAAAGTAAGGAGGGCAAAAGTTATCGTAACTAGGAGATGAATTAAACGTTCATGTTGATAAAAGGAAATATGGATTAAAAAATCTTCTTTTAATTGTTCACTTTCAGTACCCTTGACCTCATTTATTCGTTTTAAATACTCTTCTATTTTCTCTTTCATTTTTTAGGAATAATATTACTCCCTACACCTTCTTTCTTAGATAATACTATTCTTGTATCTTTTGTTTTAATTTTATCATACAATATTAGGCAAGAGAGTTTTTTCCGTTATTTTTTTAAATATTTTTTACTATAGGTACTTTCTTTTTCTATTTCTCATATAATTTAATAGAAAAAAGCAAAAACAAATTTAACGTTGATTTTTTTTGAAAGTGCACAGAAGTTGTGCAATAAGACTTATAATTGTTAAATTGTCAATAGCGAGCAAAGCGAGTTTATTTTAACCATTGACAATTATTCACTTATTACAATTTTCATAGCATTAAGTCAATGATAACTTGACTTAATGCTTACTTATTATATAATAAATTGCATTAAAAAGATAAATAAAGGAATTGTGCAATTACTTTTGTAAATTTTAAAAATTCCTATTTTTGTTATGTGTTTTACAATATATTTTTCTTAAAATTGTCATAATTTAATCGAATTTACTTGCTTTTTCTTGTGCTCAGTTGTGCATTTTCTATTGTAATTTAAGCATTTCTAATTATTTTTTAATAATTGTGCACTTTACTTAGAATTTAACGAAAACAAATTTAATAGAAAAAAGCAAAAACATGAATTGACAAAAAAAAATTATTAGTGTACTATTATATTCATGAGTTATCTTTTTGGGGTAATTCAAATACTTTGGGTCTATAGCCAAGTGGTAAGGCGTGGGACTGCAACTCCCTGATCGTTGGTTCAAATCCGACTAGGCCCTCCAGAATTGCGGATGTAGTTTAGTGGCTCGAATACGGCCTTGCCAAGGCTGTGACGGGGGTTCGATTCCCCTCATCCGCTCCATTTGAATACAACTTACGGACTATAATGGTTCGTAAGTTTTTATTTTATATAAAACTTTAATGTTCTCTTTCTAGGAAGGAGGACATTTTTTATGCTTGAATTTAAAGTTATAGAAGAATTTAAACCTAATCCCAAAATAATAGAACTTATTAAAAACTATACTTTCAAAACTAAAAAAGGAAAAATTAAAGTTTTTCTACATACTAATTTACAAATTATTGAACCAACAGAATATCTGATTATCCATCCTATTACTCTTACTATTCTTGAATACAAAGTAAATGAAATTAGTAATAAACCATTTTACATTAAAGAACATAAAGCAAAATATAACTTAAAAGAAATAGAAAATATTATAAAAAAATACAAATATTAAATTTTTTTAGAAAATACACTTCGTAAAAGTGCCTTTTAGTTAGGAAACATATGAGAGGATTAATTTTTTTTGAAATTCTGTCTGCTTTTTTGAGTTTTAGTTAGGAAACATATG
>CALVOU010000008.1 GCA_944350365.1 uncultured Bacilli bacterium | reverse complement strand
GTATAAAATAATATGAAAAAATTAAAGAAAGAAATTTAGGCATAATGAAAGAGGAAGCACCAACTTCCTCTTTCGATAATACTTTATGCCTTAATCAAAAGGCAATTATATGATAATACTTTATCCTAAAAATATCAATCAAAAATTTGTATTTTTTTAAGTAATTACGAACTGAAAGATTTTTATTTATCACTAAAATGCCCTCGTTGTTGTTCACAGAATTTGATTAAATGGGGAAGTTATAATAGAAATCTAATTTATTTAGAAGACAATGTAATCAAATACAAGCTAATTAAAATAAAAAGAGTTAGATGTAAAGTTTGCGGAAAAACACACGCATTACTACCTGCTTTCCTTGTTCCATATAAAATACATACTTTGGATATTATATTAAATTGTCTATCGAATCAAAATACTCATTTATCTATAAGTAGTGATACTATTATTAACTGGAATAAACAATTTAAGAAATTTGTTCCATATCTAAAAACAATGTTTGAAAATATCTCTAAACTAGAAATCATCAATAAATTAAAGGAAAATATTTTTAAACATTATAAGCCGTATTTTGATCACAGCCATAAAAATTTGATGCTAACCCGATCCTTTTGAAGGCAATAATTTTGCTGGAATCACTTTATCTTGAGAAAAAATAAAGTTATATTATTTCCTAACATGAGATAGATTTTATTTACTTTTCTAACCAATCAAGAAGATTTTCTCTTTCTTTTAGTAATTGTTCATTACTTGTTGCGGTAAACAAAAAATCATAACGGAAAAGAGAATAACCATAACTTGGGTGAGTAGAATTTTCTATTGATTTTTCTTTACTCTTATTTCTCGCTTTCTCAGTGATTACTTTGATCTCTTTCACGATAATATCATCATTTTCTATCCATTCGTCACTACCACTCTTCGCATATTGATCAACTTCTCCTGCCTTATATAAAGCTAAAGCTGGATAAATTAAAACATCATTTTGAATTAGGTTTTCCCATTCATTTAATGTATCAATAAAAGGTTTCGTCTCGTGATAAAATCCATAATAAATTTGAGGCATAATATAATCGATATATCCATCTTCTTTTAACCACTTCTTTACATCGGCATAATGCATCTCATAATTATTGGTAATATTGCCATCTGGACTAATCCCAAATAGTACTTTATCATTTTCTTCTTTAATCGCATCATACACCATTTTTACTAGTGTATTTGTATTGTTTAAACGATAATCAGATAACGAAATCGTATTCTTGATTTCTTCATAGTTTTCTAAATCGATCGACTCATCGGGATAAAAATAATCATCAAAAATAATTCCATCGACTGAATAATTCGTAACGATTTCTTTAACCCCTTCGACAATTAAATCCATCACATCATGATCAGCTGGATTATAATAAATTCCTTTTCCCTCAATTACTTTTACCTTGTTTGTATTTAACCATTTAAAACAAGGATTTTCTTCACTAATCTCACTTGTATCGGTCGTATTTCGAATTCGATAAGGATTAATCCAAGCATGAATCTTTAAACTTTCTTTATGGGCTTGTTCGATGAAATAAGCAAGAATATCAAAGTCTCTCTTTCCCCCTTCTGTTCCCGCTACCGTATAACTAAGTGGAAAAATACGAGAAGGATATATCGCATCAGAAAATGGTCTAACCTGTAAAATAATGGTATTTAGACCGCTTTCCTTTACATTTCTAATCATCGTATCAATTTCTTTTTTCACACCAAGATCACTTTTCTCATCAAAGTATTTCATATACTCAATATAAGAAATAAAAACAGCACGCATACTAGTCTCTTCTTCCTTAACTGGTATAACTTGAATCCGACAATAAGAAAACAAAAAAACAGTAACGGCAACCGCTACTGCACTTAATACCAATACCACTACTTTTTTCTTCATGATATCACCTATTATATTCTATGGTCAAGTTTCTCTTTTTATGCTTTTTTTGGACGAACAATTACTGTGCTAGTATTAGAAAAATCAATTTCTTTTAATGTCTTATCTAAATTCTCTTTATTTAATGAACGGAAAATATCTACCTTATTAGGAATAATATCTCCATAAGTGATAATATCATATACCATATTCTCTAAGGTCATCACAATATTATCTACCATGACTACCTCAGATGAAATCCAAACTTTCTTTAATCGTTCTACTTCCTCTTCTTGAATATCCATATGAGCAAACTCTTTTTTGATTTCTTGTACAAATTTTTCTGGTTCTTTACTATCTGCGATATAAGTTAGAATCAAATAGTCGCCAATAATTTCTCGTTCTAAATAGAAAGAAGTCATCAATTTTAACTGTTTCATTCGCTCTCTAAACCGAGAAGATAGTCCAAACACGATATTATTCATTAAACCTAAATACAGATTAAACAAGTATCTATCTTTAACATTTTTTAACGGAATTTTAATTCCATAAGCAACTTTTGTATTTACCACGTTGAACTCAATTTCTTTTTTACTAGTGGTTACTTCTGGTGGCTCTTTTATTTTTTCTTCAACGATTTTTTCGTTCGTTACCGCTTCTTTTAAAGCTTGATTATTTTCAATTACCTGAAGTGCTTCATCACAATCGAAATTTCCACTAATCACTATAACCATATTACTAGGTTGATAGAAAGTTTTATGAATATCATATAAAATTTCTTTAGTGATTTTTCCAATTGACTCTACAGTACCACCAATATCTAAACGAGTATTATCTTTTTGAAAAATCGCTTTTCTGAGTTCTTCATCGAGTACCCAATCCACTTCATCATCGTACTGCATGATTTCTTCCGCAATAATTCCTTTTTCTTTTTCTACATTTTCATCTGTAAAATAAGGATGATGAACAAAAGTTAATAAATAATCTAAGTTCTCTAAAAAACCAGTATTTCCTTCAAAATAGTATCTCGTTGTTCGGTAACTTGTCGAAGCGTTAGAAGAGGTTCCGGTTTTAGCTGCAAAAGTAAATGGATCAACCCCATCTTCTTGTTCAAACATTTTATGTTCTAAGAAATGTGCACTTCCTTCTGGTACATGAATCATCTTACTTTTTCCCACGGGAATAAAATCCGTATTCACAGAACCATATTTCGTAATATAATGCATCGCATAGTTCGCTTTATTGGGATAGGGAACCATATATACTTTTAATCCTGAGGATAATTTTTCATAAAAAATACTCTGATCTAATCCTTTTAACTTAATTTCCTTCATCTTCTTTATTCCCTTCTAATAGAAAAATAGTATCTATCTTTACTTTTTTAGCTACCTTGATAATGTCCTCTTTTGTCACTTTTTCAATCATTTGTTTTCTTTCATCGATATCTCCAAGATTTAATAAATCTTTCGCTAAATAAGTTTCGATAATCGCATTCTCGTTATCTTCGATTTCTTTTAACAAGGTTAAATAATTATTCTTCGCAATCACAATATCCTCGTCTTTGAAATCTCCTTCTTCCATCTCTTTCATTTCTTTTTTGATTAATTTCACTACCTGATCAAAATTGCTTTTTGAAATTCCTGCCCTTATCAACATTAAACTATCCAGTTTATTTAACGAAGAATAAACATAATAAGCCATTGAATGTTTTTCCCTGATAATTCTAAAAAACTTGGACTCACTACCACTACCCAATATCATATTATAGAGGCTAAGTACATAATTACGTTCAAATTCCGTTAAATCTCCAATTTTGCACCCAATCGATAATTTTGATTGATTACCATCCGTTTCTTCTTTCCTAATTTTTGAACGTCTAGGCAACTTTTCATGTAAAATTAATTGCGATACTTTAGGTCTCTTAAACGTTTCAAAGATCATTTTTTCTTTCATAAGTCCAAGCATTTCTTCTTCATCAAAGTTTCCAATGACATAAATATCTACTAAACTACTAGAAATCATCTTATGATAATACTCTTCTAATGATTTCTTATCCAGTTTCTGTAAATCTTCTAAGTACCCATGTTCATGATATGCATACGGCATATCTGGATCCATTTCTTCTAGCATTCTAACTGCGCTATATAAAGTAGGATTTTCTTTTAATCCCTGAATAGAAGTTTCCATGCTTTGGTATAAAAACTGGAAAGCCTCTTGAAACTTCTCCTCATCATAAAAATTAGGATGAAAAATCATATCTGCTAAAAAATCAAGTGACTTAGAAAGCATTCCTTTTTCCGTATATTTCTCATTTAACATCGATAAATAGAAACTAACCATGTTAAAACGCCCTGCTCGATAAGACTTTGTATAAGCATTAACTGCATACAAATCTTGAGCCTTTAATACTAGTTCTCGTTTGGTTCGATAAGTATCGGTTGAATAAGTCAAAAACGTCGTCAAAAAGTTTCGTAGAGTGATTTCTTCTTTGACAATTCTATCTCTTAGACAAACACGAACAGTAATCGTTTTAAAACGATCTGTTTGAATAAAATGTAGTTGATAAGATCCCATATCTATTGTTTTATAATTCATCTTTTCACCTCGTTATTTATATTATGGATCAAATTTTTATTTATAAACATGATTCTAACGCTAGAATAACCATGTCTGTAAACCCTTTTTCTCTCATTTTGCTTGAAGTTTCTTCCCCTGTTACAAAATGATTAGAAATTGTCAAAATACAAGCAGCCTGTTTATGATGTAAGAAAGCATGATGAAAAAGGACGAATGACTCCATCTCTACAGTTTTTAAAGAATACTTTTCGATAATTTCCGGCTCTTTACTTGGATAAAAAACATCCGTAGTATAGATATCTTCTAAATGAATTTTTTTACCTAAACGTTCTGCGGTAAAAATAATTTTCTCATTTAACGGCCTAGAAGCCTCCATATAATTACCAGAATAACCACTCTCTACCATCGCATAATTAGAATCGGTATAACTACGTTTAGCTAAAACGACATCTAAAATAGGGATATCTAAATCATAGCTTCCAGCAGTTCCAATTCGAATAATTCTATCGACATCATAGTAATGAAACAATTCATAAGAATATATTCCCATACTACCCATTCCCATACCTGATGCGAATACGGTAACTCTCTTTCCTTTATAAGTTCCCGTATAAGCTAGTATATTCCGAACACGGTTGATGCATTCGACATCTTCTAAAAAATTTTCCGCAATAAACTTAGCCCGTAATGGGTCTCCAGGCATAATCACATCTTTCGCAATTTTATCCTTTTCTGCTTCAATATGCGGTGTAGGCATAAAAGTTCCCCTCTTTCTGCATTATTATGACATTTCCATTATACTAAATTAATAGTAATTATTCTATAGGTAAACTTAAACTTATTGACATTTTGTTAATTTTTTAATAAATTAATTGGCAGGTGAAAAATATGACACGTTATCATTGGGATTTAAATAGAATAAAAGAAAAAATTAAAATAGTCGAAGAAGCAATTGATGCTATACAAAAACGTCCTAACAGTAGATACACTGAATATGTCATTGAAAATCTAACTCGAATTAAGAACATTTATCGCTTTCTTCTTTCCTATTATAATATTTCTAAAAGTTCAGATGTTTTTTACGATTCACCCTTTTACGATTCTGAGCTTGGAAAAGCAGAAGAAATGGCTGATGAAGATCCAGAAGAAAAACTAAATGACTTTCTTTTTAACACTCATACGATCTCCAAATCATTAATTACAATTAGTACAAACGGTTTAAATTATACAAATGGCTATTCAATAGTTGATATAGATACGCCTACTCTTTATATAAATAATCAAGATCTATTAGAACTATTTGATGATTTCATTCATCAAATAGGATGTCCTTCTTTATATCATAAAATTGATCAAGAAAGATCGCACATCGAATTAAATATTCAAAAAGCCCCTAATTATGACTATTCTCTGGAGGGTTGTTGTTTTGTCGATAGCTTGTTTAATGACAAATACATCAATATATCTAGAAGTAATACGGTTCAAGATATAGTTACGTTATGTCATGAGTTTTTTCATGGATTTTATACAAATTTAAAATTCAAAGATACTTATCATAACGAATTGTATTATTTTTCTGAATTAGAGGGAAGTTTTGCGAACCTTTTAGTGGCGGAGTATTATCGACAATTAGGACAAGAGAAAATCGCTTATTATATTGATACCAGCTATCTAGAAAGTTATACTCTTCGCAATTTTGAATTAAATATCGGTTTCTTGTTAGCAAAGCAAAAAAGAAAATTCACCTTAGAAAGTTTTAACAAAAAATTAGCGAAAAAAAGATCAGAGAAACATTCACCGACATTGATGAAATATTTGAGTATTTAACTGAACCTGCTTCGTTACTCTTATGTTACAATCTCAGTTATTTGGCTTCTCTTGATTTATTCGAATTATATCTACAAGATAGGGAAAAAGCCTTTGTTGAATTAGAAAAGATCAAAGAAACAAATTATCACTACCATTTAATTGGTTTAGCTAAAAAGTATGGACTTACATTTATAGAAAAGGATTGCCCATCTTTACAAAAGCACTTAAAAAGATTAGAAAAAAGCAAAAAAGATATGTCCTAAACAAAAGACATATCTTTTTTAGAAGCGACCGCCTCCACCGCCTCCACCACCGGAGCCACCGCCGAAAGACGAACCGCCACCAAAGCCTCCACCAGATGAATAAGAACCACCTGAAGAATGACTAGAAATTGTCGAACGGGCACTAGAATAAGAAGAAGAAACACTTCTAGTGATCGAACGAGATAAATTGTAATTAATTAGGGCATAACTAGAAAGATAAGTAGAATCTGTAGTGAGTGATGACATCTGTAGTTTCATTCTCTTTTGCACACGTTTAGCTAAACGAAATACCGTCGCTGTAACTAAATACCGTTCCCATAAAGAAACTTCTGGCAACTCTTTTTCCGGAAAACGCCCAAAATCTTTTAAAAAGCGACGATGAGCAAGCCACATAGAATAAACTTCTGCTCCTTTTTCCGTACGTTTATGATATCTTCCTAACATGATAAAGTAGAAAATAACAATTCCAAACAAAACACCTTGATAAAGAAGATACAAATACCATTTAGGAAAATGGCGTAAAGCAAAAAAGATCAACATAAATTCAAAAAAAGTAACCATAACAACAACCGTTGTTTTAAACCACGTCTTTTTAGGCTTATCTAAAAAGTACTCTTTCCGTTTCACTCCCTGCTCACTAAGCCGTGAAAAATTGTCAATTGCCCGTTGAATACTTCGTGCTTTAGATTGTGATTTAGTTCCATATTTTTTTAAATCATTCAACTTACATTCTCGCTTTTTCCCAACTGTTTCAAACAATAAATCAAGAACTTTAGATTCTGCTAAACTTGGAACATAATCCACATTTTCCAAATAAAGACGTACATCTTTCTTCTTTCCCTCGCTAATTTCCGTAGCTGTAATTACTTTTTTTCGAATTAAATCTAAAATCGTAGCGGAAAACGAATTTACAGTAACTTTATGATAAACTAAATACTCTATCTCTCCTGGAGCATCTTCAGTTGGAAAATCTCGATAATAACGATGTTTAAATGTTTTTCTTTGTTTCCTATCCGCAAAATACATTTTTAAAGCAACCAAGAAAATAATCAGTAACGGAAAACCTAAAACTAAAGTCGTAATCAATAACTCCTTTTTCCAAGCTTCAGTCAAAATTTCTTCTAATTCAGGAATCACTTGACTATATTTATCTACCGCATCTTGATCAAATCCAAGACCAATCATTTCTTTTAATTGATCAAGTTGATATTCTGAAGGATACTTTCTAAACCAATACATATCATTCTCTATTTCTTCTTTCCAATTTTGATTTACAGTCTCTTGAGTTGCATATATTCGATTCAAAAAGCCTTCTTTTTCTTCAGTATCATCAGGTAAAGAAGTTACTGCTTCTAACGCATAAGTGTAATTATAAATCGTCATATCTTCTTCCAAATCGATTACTTTAGAAGAAGCATCATTAATCGCTTCAAGACGATGTTGTTCACGATAAGCATTTGCCTCATCCGCCATTAATTGTTCAACCTTTAAAATATTTTCTCTTCCTAAAACATGAGAATATTTCGTGCCATTAGGAACAAGATCCAGACTAAACATTAAGCGAATGGTCTCTGCCTCATAACTACTTACATCGGTATCTTTAAACATAACTGTCTTGGCATCAATAATCTTATTTTCCCCTGTTAACGGTCCGTGTGTCCATACCCGAAGATCACTATCCCCATCTCCCGGTAAATGAACCAAAACTTGAAAATCCTCTATTTTTTCTGTATATCCATCTCCTAGTACATTCCAAAAAAGTTCCGCTACATCATCATGTAGTACTACCGCATCCGTAATTGTGTATTCTAAATAAAAAACACTGTTTTCTTTAGACGGCATAAACATCTTAAGGTATACACCATCATCTCTAGTAGAAAGGGTATATACCCCACTATCGCCATTAGAGGCATCTTCTACTAAACGAAACTGATCTTTCTTTTTATTTAAATCTTCAATATGAAGAAAATCAGCTTTATCAATTCGATAAACTTTTAAATCTTTTATTCCCGTTCCATTATAGATATCTGTATTTCCCGCAAAGTTACTATATAAACCGGTAAAAGGATAAGCATAAGGATTCTGATAAATAATATCACGATAAGAACCATTATACTCTCCGGTTAATGAGATGGCCTCTTTTACCGCAATATCTCCATTATCCAAAACCGTTAAATCAATATAAAAGCGATCAGTTCCTTCTGCGAAAACAAGACTCGGAATAAAAAATATAGCGAGAATAATACTACTAAATATCCATTTTATTCTTTTCATGATTCCCTCCAAAAAAACTTACCTTGATGGTAAGTAATTCATTAAAATGATACTTTAGGTGTGCTTTTTTCACTTTCTTCTACTTCAAAGAAAGTAGCTTTCTTAAAGCCAAACAAGTTAGCAATAATATTAGTAGGTACCGTCTCTACTTTATTATTATAAGTGAGTATAGTATCGTTATAGAACTGGCGTGCCATTGAAATTTTATCCTCAGTCTCTTTTAAATCATTTTGTAAACTTAAAAAATTCTGATTTGCTTTTAAATCCGGATAATTTTCCGCAAGAGCAAACAATCTAGAAATTGCATTCGTTAACTCGTTATTTTTCTTAATTTCTTCTTCAGGTGTTTTAGCAGACACTAAAGAATTTCTTGCTTGAATAATCTCTTCTAAAGTTGAGCTTTCATGTTTAGCGTATCCTTTTACGGTTTCTACTAAATTAGGAATCAAATCCGCTCGTCGTTTTAACTGTACATCGATTTGCGCCCACTCATTATCCTTTTTATTTCTTAAAACAACCAAACTATTGTAGATAACCATCACAATAATGATTAAGACAACAACTACCCCTAAAATAATCCATAACCACATGTTTATACTCCTCCTATCTAATTTAATTATAACGGACGACGAAGAAAAATACCACCACTTTTCAAAAAAATGACGAAGAAAAAGCACCCTCAAATACGAGAGTGCTTAAACAATAGAAACCATTTTATTCTTCATCATCTAATTTTACAAGTACTTCTCGAGGCTTACTGCCATTAGCAGGACCAATAATTCCTCTTTCTTCCAACAGGTCAATACATCTAGCTGCGCGGTTATAGCCTAAACGAAATCTTCGTTGTAAAAGAGAAGCACTAGCTTTACCTGTCGTAATGACAAACTCGACAATTTCATTATATAAAGGATCGTCGTACTCTTCAGGAGCATCACGAACTTCTTCCATGCTTGGATTATCGTTATTACTACTTTCTCCTAAGTTCATGAAACGTTCATCGTATTGCGCTTTTTGTTGAGAAACCGTATAATCGACAATTTTTTGTAAATCTTCATCAGAAACAAAAGCCCCCTGAACTCTGACTGGCGCATTTTCACCCATCGGTAAAAATAACATATCTCCTTTACCAAGTAATTTTTCGGCTCCTGTTGCATCCAAAATCGTTCTAGAATCGATACTACTAGAAACGGCAAAGGAAATACGAGATGGGATATTCGCCTTAACTACTCCAGTAATGACATCCGTAGAAGGTCTTTGCGTAGCAACAATCAAATGGATACCAGCAGCACGTGCCATCTGAGTAATTCTCATAATAGAATCTTCTACTTCTTTACTAGCTACCAACATCAAATCAGCAAGTTCATCGACGATAACAACAATATAAAACATATGAGGAATTTTCTCCTCTTCACTTCTTCCTTCATTTTGCTTATCGACCCACTCATTATAAGTCGCAATATTTTTGACCCCTTTATCACTGAAAATATCATATCTATCTTCCATTTCCCGAACAATACGTTTTAACGCATCACTCGCTTTTTTAGGATCTGTAACAACAGGAATCAACAAATGAGGAATTCCATTGTACATACTAAGCTCAACTTTTTTTGGATCGACAAGAACTAGTTTCACTTCAGTAGGCTTTGTTCTCATCAAAATAGAAGCAATCATACAGTTAATACAAACAGATTTACCACTACCCGTTGAACCAGCTACGAGTAAGTGAGGAGTCTTATCAATTTCACAGAAAATACTATTTCCCATAATATTTTTTCCAAGGGCAACCAACAATTTACTTTTCTCTTTATTGGCAGGAACAGACTCCAAAATCTCTCGTAGTCCAACTGGCGTTATCGTATCGTTCGCTAGTTCTACTCCTACTGTAGATTTACCAGGTATGGGTGCTTGAATACGGACATCCTTTTTCGCTAAAGCCAAAGAAATTTCCCTGCTTAAACTCAATATTTTATTTACTTTTGTACCTGAAGAAATCTCTAATTCATATTGAGTAACACTCGGTCCTACATTGACTTCTACTACTTTAGCAATAATATTAAAATCTTTCAATACTTTTTCTAGCTTCACAATATTTGCTTCAATCACTTCATTACCATTTGAATTTTTAGACTTTTTAGTCGGTGGGATCAAAGATAAAGGCGGAAGTTGATAATGATAATTGGTATGATCTTGAATCTTAACAACTGGTTCATTCGGTAATTCATTAGCTCCTGTCTCTGCTTCTGTTACCAAATGACCTAAGTTTCCTTTATCCTCTACTTCTTTATGTTCATCTTTAATCTTGGTAAGTTCATCGATACTATGAATACGAATCTTATTATCTTCATTAGGTACTTCTTTTAATATGGAAGAATCATTGACGATAACTCCAGTATCTTCCAAACTAGGTTTCTTTTTCTTACGATGAAGTTTTTGAAATGGTTTTTTACATAACCCAATCAAATCAATACCAGTTAATAAAACAATACTTAAAAGAAGTAAAACGACAGCAACAATATAAGTACCTTCTATCGCAAACAACTTATAAAAAATAATACTAAACGTTGCTCCAATAATTCCTGCTCCTTTTAATGTAAGTGGAACTCCATTCATGATATTAGAAAAATTGGCTAGTAGGTTGTCGATCGTTGCCTTAAAAACAATCAATATATCACTTGTATTTTCCTTCACATAATTAATATGTCCAAGTACCAAAAGACCAATAGCAAGGGCATATAACCCCATAAAACGTCCAGTTGCGAAATTAGGTGTTTTCCTTTTATATACCATATAACAACCCACTACAAAAGTAAACAACAACAACACTTGATACCAAGTACCAATTAAAAACATTGCAAAACTAGCGCCCAATTGGCCAATAAAACCAAGTGGTGTTGGAACAATACTCAAAATAGAGATAATAATCAATACAAGTCCTACTAATTCATTCCAATGTTCAAATTTCTGTTTTGGACTTTCCTTTTTCTTTTTTCTTTTTGCCATAATTAACACCTCGACCGATTCTTCTATATATCCATTATAGCGAGTTTTAAGAAAAAAAGAAAGGAGTTAACGTAAAATCAAAGAAAAAGATAGACTATAATCTATCCTAACACTTCACTAAATTTTTTAACCGTCTAATGACTTTTTTCTCGATCCTAGAGATGTAAGATTGACTGATTCCTAGTAATTCGGCAACATCTTTCTGCGTCATTTCTTTATGTCCCATTAATCCATAGCGAAGCATAATAATTTCCTTATCACGTTTACCTAATTTATTAATCTCTTCCATTACTAAATTCTTTTCCGTTTCTCGTTCCAAATCTCTCGTTACAATGTCAGGATCAGTTCCCAAAATATCTTCTAAATGTAATTCATTCCCATCGGCATCAAAGCTTAAAGACTCATCAAAACTAATTTCCGTTCGTACTTTCTTATTCTTCCGTAAATACATTAAAATTTCATTATCGATACACCGAGAGGCATAAGTCGCTAATTTAATATTTTTATCCATCTGATAAGTCTTAATTCCTTTAATTAATCCAATCGTCCCAATACTCACTAAATCTTCTAAATCTACTTTTGTATTTTCATACTTCTTCGCCAAAAAGACCACTAATCGCAAATTATGTTCAATCAATTTATCTCGCGCAAATAAATCACCATCATTAGCCATCACTAAATAATACTCTTCTTCTGCTTTAGATAACGGTTCCGGTAAAACATCGGTTGCCCCTACATAAAATAAAACATTCGCTCTTTGAAAAATTTCACTAAGCAACAACAATAACCATAACACTTTTTTCTTCATCTCCCTTTCTTCATTCTATGTTTGACCCTTCAATTATAGAAATAAGAATCATAGAAAACTGTCGAAGTGAAGTGAAAAAGTCTAAAAAAGATCAACATGTAAGATCATAGAAATACCATCTATTTTAAACGACTCTTGACTAAGTCCTACTAGTATGTTTTCTTTTTCTATTGTGCCATCAATAATAAGCTTTTCTACTATTATACAAGGGATAATCCCGGTATGATTAAGGCCATCATAAGGAGTATAAATGATCTTTTCATTTTTTTTTATCTTTAGTTTAGGGTCATAAAGCAATAAAACTGGACGATGTTTATAAGGATCATATAATTTATTCCCTGTATCTAAATACCCAGTATAATGATAATGTTTTCCCTGATAAATTAATTCTACTTTATAATAAGAGTGATATGTAGTTTTAAAACTCTTCGTCTGCTTCAAGTAACACCATAAAATAATCGGGCTTAAAAGAAATAATAAAATATAATTAATACTAAAACCGTTATGAAAAAATAGTAACCCTTGATTCTGATAAGAAAATTCTAAATTCAGATAATAGAGAAAGCCCCCTAAAAGAATACTGATAAAATATAAATACAACGTATTGATGAAAAAGGTTTTCCAAGTGAAAAAACCGAAAGCAGCCCATATCATCAATAGGGAAATCAATAATTTTAATAAAAACAAAGTAATACTATTTAACGGTAAAAACAAAAAGAAAATACTAAGGGCACCAATCAAACTACCCAATAAAACAGATGACAGTTTTCTATTTCGTTTTAACACCAAATTCACTGTTAATAGTAATAAAAAATCAAAACCAAAATTCATAAAAAAAACTAGATCGAGATAAACTTTCATCATCTCACCCCTAGTTTTTATATACCACTTTAAACCATAGAATTTTGTTGAAAAAAAGAAAAAGATGCTTATTCAGCTTCTTTACTAACTACTTCTTTTCCTTTGTAGAAACCACATTTAGGGCAAGCTCTATGTGGACGAATCATTTCACCACAATTCGTACATTTTGTCGTACCTACTGCCTCTAACGCATTGTGACTTCTTCTCATTCTCTTTCTTGTTTTAGATACTTTTCTGAATGGTACTGCCATGTTTATCACTCCCCTCCCATCATTTTTTTCAAATCATTAAAAGGATTATTCTCTACTTTTAATTCTTCTTCACTTGTTAATTTCCAGCCGTCACCTTGGTATTTACTGTAATCATCTACTGTAGTAAACCGTAATGGGACTTCTAACATAATATTTTGCCATAAAATCTCGGTAATATCAAGAGTATTTTTCATCTTTTCTAGTTTTATTGGCACTTTTTCTATCACTTCACAAGTAAACGGATATTTTTCTTCCTCCAAGCTGATCGCATCATTTAAAATCATCTCGCCAGAAACATAAACTTGAAGATGAAATTCCTCTCCGTCAAGCAGTAGGTGTCCTTTCCCTACCACATTTTGTAAAGCTTTAATATCGGTATTTTGATAATACTCCTTAGGAATATCGATAGGTTGATTAAATTCAAGGTGTTTATCTGTTCCTGTTAGCAATGAAGTTATCTCTATTTCCATACTATCACCACCGCTCATTCATTATACAATAAAAGTTTATTTTTTTCAAACTTTTTCTAGTTCTTTTTCCCTTTTTCGTGTATTATATAGCTATCAAGGAGGTATTTTATGAAAAGTGTCGGTATTATTTGTGAATATAACCCCTTTCATAATGGACATCTATATCACTTACAAAAAGTAAAAGTAATGTTTCCAAACACGCCAATCGTTTTAATTTTATCAGGAAACTTTACCCAAAGAGGAATTCCAAGTTTCTTAGATAAATGGGATAAAACCGAAATTGCGCTTCATTATGGAGTTGACCTAGTCATAGAATTACCTTTTTCTTTTGCGACGCAAAGTGCCGATATTTTTGCTTACGGAGCGATTCGCCTACTTTCTTTATTACAAGTAGATTATCTCGTTTTCGGCAGTGAATCGAACAATATAGAAGAATTAACCAAGTTAGTTCCTATTGTTAGTAGTCCTAAATATCATGAACTAGTCCGCTTTTATCAAAAACAAGGAAACAATTACCCCACTTCTTTAAACTTAGCCTTAAAAGAATTAGGTGGAACTTCTCTCAACACCCCTAATGATCTACTAGGATTTAGCTACATCAAAGAAATTGTCCATCAACAAGCAAACATCATCCCATTCACTATTCAAAGAACCAACGATTTTCATGAAAAAGAATTAAATCAAGAAATATCTAGTGCCACAAGTATTCGAAAAGCATTAAAAGATAAAGTAGATATTTCTTCTTGCGTTCCTAAAATTACCCTTAATTATTTAAAGAAAACCAATTACGATATAGAGTGTTTCTTTCCTTTCTTAAAATATAAACTCTATTCTACTGATCATTTAGACCAGTATCAAACGGTCGATGAAGGAATCGAACATAGAATCTTAAAACAAATCAACTCCGCAACTAGTTGGGAAGAACTCATAAAAAAAGTGAAAACCAAACGATATACTTACAATAAAATCAGTCGACTACTACTTCATATTCTCTGCGGTTTTACCAAAGAGATGGCTTCATCCACCAAAGAGATAGAATATATTCGGATTCTAGGGTTCAATGAATTAGGAAAAAAATATCTACACGAAGTAAAAAAGGAAGTTTCAGTCCCAATCATTACTAAATATTATAAAGACCGATTTCCAGGACTAGCTCTAGAAAGACAAGTAGACTTAATCTATACTTCTATTCTAGGTATCGATATTCAAAAAGATAAGATCATCATCCACAATAGATAGATCTTATCTTTATTTTTTCTCTTTCCTGTGGTAAACGATAGATGGCATTTCCTCTTTTATCTATCTCTTCTAATGAGAAATGATGATGATCTAGAAAAACCTGCATCTCCCTATCCACATTCATCAAACACATCTTTAACTCAGAATACAAATAATTAGGAAATACCTCTTTTTCTAAATGTTGAAACACGGTTTCTCTAGTTATTAAATCATCAAAATGAGGGTGTAAGGCAAACTGAAACTCGAGTGGATAAAGAACAACCTGATCCCAATCAGGAATACCTAAATAGTAGTGAGGAAGTGCCTCTAATCGCAAAGCTGAGACACCAATTAACTCTGTTTCTTGATAAATACCATATAAATCATAATATAAATTAAATAGATTAATAGGCACTTCTAAAGAAGAAAAATATTTCTTTCGATCCCATGTAATCAACTTTTGAATAAAGTTCTCATGATCATCTACGCCTAATCTTACTTTTTGTATCGATAATTTGTCCAAAATTTTCACCCTTTACCTAAGAAGCGAAAGAAGCCACAATGTGACTTCTTACTTCTGATATATTTCATTTTTCTGTTAAATAATTTCAATTTTCATGAAGTTAGTATGTGCGTCTTTAGGAAATCCACCAACAATAGTAATAATATCCCCTGCTTCTAAATGCATTAATTCTTTAGCTGCTTTAATTCCTTCTTGAACAATAGCATCTGTATCAGTACCAAATGGAACAACTTTTGGATATACACCCCATTTTAGTGCTAAGCTACGAGCTACTTTCTCATCTGTTACTGTTGCAACAATCATCGAATTTGGTCTTAATGAAGAAATATCCAACGCAGTCTTCCCTGTTAAAGTAGAAGCAACTACAGCTTTAACTGGTAACTCAATTGTTGAATCTACTGCACAGCGAGCGATTGTGTTATGAATTTCTGTTCCTCTTAATTTATATTCGCTTAAGTTATATTTAGTAATTTTTTCAGTTTTTTCACAAATAGAGGTCATCATTTGAATCGTCTCTACTGGATAATTACCAATTGTCGTTTCATCACTTGTCATAATAGCATCGCATCCAGCTAAAACTGCATTCGCTACATCGGTTACTTCGGCATTAGTTGGACGAATATTCGTCTTCATACTATACATCATTTGAGTAGCCATGATAACACCCTTACCATTAGCATGGCAAGCATCGATCATCATTTGTTGATATAATGGTAAATTTTCTACTCCTGTCTCGATTCCTAAATCTCCACGAGCAACCATAATATAATCAGATACTTCGACGATTTCTTGAAGATTATCCATCGCATATTGTGTCTCAACTTTAGAGATGATTGGCATATTAGGTTTACCAAATTCACTACATAATGCTTTTACTGCAAGAACGTCTTCAGCAGAATTTACAAAAGAAATAGCTAAATAATCTCCATCCATATCACAAGCGTATTTAATATCCTCACGATCTTTATCAGAAATGTAAGGTACATTTAACTTAACACCTGGAATACATACTCCACGTCTACTTTTGATTGTTCCGGAATTTTGAATTTCACAAGTAATTCCATCTTCTTCTTTAGAAACAACAATTAACTTATAGAAACCATCATCTAAAAGAATCGTATTTCCTACCGGAATATCTTTTAAAATACCTTTATAATTGAAAGAAATCTTCTCTTTTGTTCCCAAAACATCTTCTTCGACAATACGAATTGTCTTTCCTGCTTCCAATTCAATTAAATCGTTTTCAAAAGCACAAGTTCTAAGATCTGGTCCTTTCGTATCATATAAAATCGCAATATTGGCACCTAATTCTTTATTCGCACGTTT
Source organism: uncultured Bacilli bacterium (assembly GCA_944350365.1). GTDB lineage: Bacteria > Bacillota_I > Bacilli_A > RF39 > UBA660 > Alloscybalousia. The sequence continues at coordinate 22,470 of CALVOU010000008.1, read as the reverse complement.
TACTAATTCTTCATCAAGATGTCTTTCTTCCATAGTAGCATGAGAAAAATTAATACGGGCAACATTCATTCCAGCTTCTACTAATCCTTTAAATTTTTCCCAAGGATGAGTAGCCGGTCCAATACTACAAATAATTTTCGTCTTTTTCATTTATTTATTACTCCCTTCTGCAACTTACATTCATACATTTTATCACAAATTCTAGCACGTTTCAATTTTTTTCACGACTTTTCTTAAGCTTTTGACTTTTTTCTCACTTTAAGCATTACTTTTTCCACGTAATACCAATTTTTTATTTTTTGAATCTAACTCTAGTCTTTTATCCAAGAGAATACCATTTTCTTCATAAAAGAAATCACTATTTAAAGGAACTATCTTTTTCGTAACAATACAATTTGCTCTTTCTTCACCCAACTGAAAATCATCATCGATAGTAAGATCAGGATATAAACTAGGGCTTTTTAAATAATCGTCGTAAGAGATAATCGTATACCCACTATTTTGATAAAAGTTTCGCGCTCGCTGATCCAATTCTTCTTTAGAACGAGTTAACGCTTGAATACGATCAGTCGATAACTGGGATGGCCCATAAACTCCTCTAATAATATAACCCGCATATGGTTCCAATAGATAATCGGTCAAACGAGAAAGCATAGTGGCAATCCCATTACTTCTAAACTGATCATAACAATAAATCACATCTAGAAATATTCGTTGATTAGGGTGAAAATGTAGGCAAGTATATCCAGTAACAACTGAATTTTCTCGATAAACATCGATATTAATAAAAGTGCCTGGCAGAAAATGAATTTCCGCATTTTCGATACAACCACTTTTATCTAGAAAATAAGCTTGATATTCTTCTGGATAATGAATCGTATTCATATTTTTACCCTTTCTTCCTCTTGCTTCTGACACTCTGGGCAATAATAGGTACCACGACCGTTTACTTTTGTTTTGATAATTTTTGTTCCACAACGAGGACAGGGATTTCCCTCTTTCGTATGTACATACAAATGATTTTGAAAAAGACCAGTCACTCCCTCTTCAGAAGTAAAACTATGAATCGTAGTTCCCCCTTCTTTTATTGCCTTATCTAAAGTAATCACGGTATTTTTAATAATTGCCTCTAACTCCTCATCCGTCAAAAGGCAAGCCGGTTTAAGCGGAGAAATATGAGATAAGAAAAGGATTTCATCATCATAAATATTTCCGATTCCTGTAATAATCGATTGATCTAACAAAGCCGTTTTAATCGGTATCTTTTTCTTTTTTAGATGTTCTTTTAAATACTCTACCGTTAAATTTTTATCCCAAGGTTCTAATCCTAATTCAGTAAAGGGTGGCATCGTTAAAATTTTATCCTTAGGAATTAATTTCATCCGACCAAACTTTCTAACATCTTGAAAATGAAGTTCTTCTTCATCGTCAATCGTAAAAATAACATGATGATGTTTTTCTAATAGAGCCCCTTTTTCACGAAAGAAAAACTTTCCTTCCATTCGAAGATGGATAAGTAAATAATCTTGATCTAAAGTAATCACAATCCATTTGCCTCGAGTAGTAAACTCATGCATGGTTTGTCCTTTTATTCGAACACTAAACTCTTTAGAACTTGGATAATCAATAATCGGTTCATAGATCACTTGGCAATCAGTAATTTTTCTTCCCTTTAAACGACGCTCTAACTTCTTAGTCACTGTAATCACTTCTGGTTTTTCTGGCATAGTTTTCCCCCAATTCTAAACTATTCGTCGTATAATTTACATTGTTCCTTGCTCCAAGCAGGAGTACATACGATAGCTACCTTAAAATTACCATTCCAATAATAAATATCTTTTTTATTAATGAAAATAATATCTCCACTCTTAAAATCAATTGCGATATCTTCCTTTTTGTATATAGTACCACTACCTTCTAGAACATAACATAATTCTTCACATTCTAAATTTGAACAATATCCTTTTTCCGGATATCTACCTGCAATCGTATTGATACAAAAATCTAAATTTTTTTCATTTAATTCCATAGAGTATTCCAATACCGAACTGGTACTTGCGTAAGTAAAACTTCCTGCATTTTCTCTTTTTACGATTTTCATCCTTTATCGCCATACTCCTTTCTTTCTAGATAACTTTAAATCAATTTATTTTTAATCCATTATTTTGCTTCATACCAATCACTACCACTTTCAATATCCACTTTTAATGGAGCATTTAAGTGATAAGTATTTTCCATAATTCGTCTAACAATCTCTTCAACTTGTTCTTTTTCATCATAATAAACATTAAAAACAAGTTCATCGTGTACTTGAATTAGCATTTTACTTCTGATTTTCTTATCATTAAATTCACGATAAATTTCTATCATTGCTTTTTTCAAAATATCGGCGCTACTTCCTTGAATTGGAGTATTTAAAGCAATTCTTTCCCCTTGACTACGAACAAGATAACTCTTATTTTTCAACTCATCAATTGTTCTTTTTCGATTCATAATCGTCTTCACATAACCATCTTGATAAGCTTTTTGAATCACTTCATTCATGTATTGTTTAATCTCAGGATAAGTATTTAAATAGCCATCGATAAAGCTTTTCGCACTAGCGATATCGATTCCCAAGTCTTCTGATAATCCAAAGCTACTAATACCATAAAGAATCCCAAAATTAACTGCTTTAGCCGTACGTCGCATATCTTTAGTCACTTCATCTAAAGGAACCCCAAAAATATCGGAAGCCGTCTTCGCATGAATATCCTTTCCCTCTTCAAAAGCCCGAATCAAATTATCTACATTAGCAAGAGATGCAAAAATTCTAAGTTCTATTTGCGAATAATCACTAGATAGAATACAAGCATTTTCTTCGGGAATAAACGCTTTTCGGATCAATCTTCCCTCTTCAGTTCGAATCGGAATATTCTGTAAATTAGGACATATTGAAGAAAGTCTACCCGTTCTTGTTAACGTTTGGGTAAAAATAGTATGAATCTTACCATCCTCTGCCACTTCCGCAAGTAATCCAGTTACATAATTACTCTTTAATTTTGTCAACATCCGATAATCTAAAATCTTTTCAACGATAGGATAATCATTAACTAGTTTATCCAAGATTTCCTTGCTGGTAGAATAATTATGGTCTTTTACTTTTTTAGGATACGGTAAAGCTAATTTTTCAAAAAGAATAGCTCCCAACTGTTTTGGCGAAGAAATATTAAATACTTCTCCCGCTAAATCATAAATTTCTTGTTCTAGCACTTCGATTTTTCCATCTAACTCTTTACCCATTTGATTTAGGAAATCGCAATTTACCCGAATTCCAGTTAATTCCATATCCATCAACACTTCAACTAAAGGCATCTCAATATTTTTAAAGAGTTGAATATCATTTTCGCTTTCTAATCGCTCTTCTAATTTGGTTTTACTCTCATAGATAAAGCGTGCTTTCTCGATTGCTTTTTTAGCGATGATTTCGATATCTGGTTCAACTTCTTTTCCAGTCTTACCATACACTTCTTCATAAAAAGAAATATTATAATCTTTATTATTCGCTAGGTAAGCAATATCATCTTTGATATTTTCGTTTAATAAATAGGCAGCAATCATCGTATCAAAATGACAATTCTTGATATCTAGGCCATTCTTTTTCAAAATATACCATACTTTTTTCAAGTCATAGGTGTATTTTTCTTGTTCACTACATAAAAAGTCTGGAGCTTGTTTTAATACTTCAAACGGAATATAAAGACTCGTATTTTCATTATAAATTGCGATTCCAAGAGGTTTATCTTTATGGTAATTACTACCTAATATTTCTAAATATAAAGCATAATCCCCTTCAATTTGTATATTGCTTAAATCTGTCAAAATATTCACATCTACTTCTTGCATTTTATTTTCTTTAATGACTTCTTCAGGAATATTCATTTTTTTAATTAGCGAATAAAATTCTAATTCTTCTAATAGTTCGACATATTTTAAAACATCTACTCCGGTATATTTAATTTTTTCTAAATCGGTATCGATAGGAACATCACGATAAATCGTCGCAATCTCTTTACTCATAAAAGCATTTTTCTTATCATTAAGCAATTTTTCTTTGGTTTTACCAGTTACTTCATCGATATGATCGTATAAATTTTCAATCGTTTGATACTTAGATAAAAGAGAGATTGCTGTCTTTTCACCGATTCCCTTAACTCCAGGAATATTGTCGCTACTATCTCCCATCAAAGCTTTAATATCAATCATATTAATCGGCTCTACTTGATACGTTTCCTCGAACAATTTTTTGTCCATCCGAATAAATCCTGTCTGCTTTAACAATTTAACATCAATTTCATCACTAATTAACTGTAACAAATCTTTATCACTACTAATAATCGTCGCATCAAACTCAGGATCTTCTTCTACCTTCTTCGCAAAAGTCCCAATGATATCATCTGCTTCATAATTATCAATCTCAAAATATTGCATGCCCATCGCAGTACAGATTTGTTTAGCAACTGGAAACTGTTGTTTTAACTCTTCAGGAGTCTCACTTCTTCCTCCCTTATAGTCGGGATATTCTTCATGGCGAAACGTTTTTCCTTTATCAAAAGCAATCATGATATATTCTGGTTTTTCTTCAACAATAATTTTATTCATCATATTGATAAATCCATAAATCGCATTTGTCGGAAAATTTTTAGAATTCCGCATGATTGAGCCTGTATAACTAGTAGCATAATAACTACGAAATAAAAGATTATTTCCATCAACTAAAATTACTTTTTTCATTTTTCTTCTCCTGTATGACATTGTTTTTCTGTTTTATTATAACACGGTTTAGCTTAAAAGAAAACGTCTAGAAAAAATGAAAAAAAAGAAGAAAACATTAGATAAACAGATAGATGTAGTAACAACAGAAGACAAATAACATAATGATTCCTTCTTTTTTGGAAATTTCTTTTTCACTACGTGCGAATATATATAATAAGAAAGAGGATAATAAAACAACGAAAATATCAATAAAATTAAAATCAACTAATTCCAAATCGCCATAAATTAAAATAGGTAATCCTAAAACAATACAGATATTAAAGATATTCGTACCGACAATATTACCAATAGCGAGATCAAATTCTCCCCGTTTAGCGGAAGTTACCGTCATCACCAATTCAGGAAGCGAAGTACCAACAACAACCGCAATCATGGTAATAATTTTAGGACTAACACGAAGTCTTTCTGCAAGAGATAAAGCATTATCAACGATTAAATCACTACTATAAACGATAACGATCGTAGAAATAACAAATAAAATTAATGCGACTGGTAATTTGTATTTCCTCTCTACTTCTTCTTGATCTTGTTTTTTATTTTTTAATAATTGTACTAAATAGTAAACGAAAATACCGAAAGATAAAATCAAAATAGTGCCATCCGAACGAGAAAATGAAGATGGTGTATTCGGATTAAACATACGATCCATCAATAAGATGAAGAAAATTACGGTAATTAAAAACAAAATGGGTAATTCTTTTTTTACTGTGGCGTTCTTCACTTTGATGGGATTAACAATTGAAGCGATTCCAATAATTAACAAAATATTAACAATACAACTTCCAATCACATTGGCTAATGCCATACTACCATTATTCGCCACCACACTATTGAAAGAAATCGCCACTTCTGGGGCACAAGTACCAAAAGAAACAATCGTTAGCGCAATCAACATCTTAGGTACCTTACAAAGTAAAGCAATCGACGATGCGCAATCAATTAAGATATCACTTGACTTAATAATCAAAACAAATCCTATTAATAATAATACTATCTCTAAAACCATACTTCACCCTCAACTATCCTATTATTGTAGTTAGTATATCATCTTTTTTTAGGATTTACTATAACCAATTATTTTATACGTAAAATAATCGCCTCATTACGATTAGAGATATCTTCTTGGCTTTCTAGCTTTTCTACTCGAAGAGACAGAAGATAAAAAAATAAAACTGCTCCTACATAAATTAATACTAACCATTTGTATTCTTTTTTCAAATCAATCACTCCTTCTAAACAACCACATTTTATTACAAACAATTGTTCGTGTCAATGTGTTTTAAAAATATTTGAACGTTTGTTTGACAATTGACACAAACTATGTTAACATAGACATATACAAGGAGGTTTTATATGGAAAAACTTACTGAAAAACAAGCAATGATTTTAGACACATTAAAAAAAGCTATCGCAGAAAAAGGATACCCACCTACGGTTAGAGAGATTGGAAAAATGGTACATCTTTCCTCACCAGCTACCATTCAATTTCATTTAACAAAGTTAGAAGAAAAGGGATATATTAAAAAAGATACCGCGAAAAATCGAACAATCGAAATTCTGGTTCCTAATGAATACTTAGAAAAAAACGATAAAGTGGCTGAAGTTCCCCTATTAGGAAAAGTAACAGCAGGAAACCCTATTGAAGCAATCGAAGTTCCCGATGAATTCTTTTCGATTCCGACAAGTTTACTGCCTAATAAGAAAAAAGTATTCACTTTAAAAGTAAGTGGTGAATCGATGATTAATGTTGGTATTTACGATGGGGATATTATTATCGTTGAACGATGTGAAACTGCAAATAATGGAGATACCGTCGTTGCGATGACTGATGAGAATGAAGTAACTGTCAAAACATTCTACAAAGAAAATGGTTATTTTAGACTACAACCAGAAAATGACTTTATGACACCAATCATCTTACCAAACGTAACTATTTTAGGAAAAGTAATTGGCTTATATCGAAAATTATAAACTTCGCAATTAGACGAAGTTTTATTTTGTCTAAATTTCTGTTTCTTTTTTCGTAACAATCAATAAGTAAGAGTCCTTTGGTTCATAATAACAAGTTTGTAAAATTAATAACTGATCATCGATATCAAGAGAGACTTCTGTTGAATATAGAAACTGATTTTGAAGCCAATTTAAATGATGAAGCCACTTCTCTTCCGTAAACTCTAGTTGCATATGCCAAAAATTAGAATCGACAATGAGAACACCAGCAAACGAATAAACATCCAAAGCATCTTCTGTTTGCCAAATAAAAACAGGATATTGTTCATAAAACTGAGCAGAAAGATAATTTTCTAAAAATTGAAACTCTGTGGAGACAGTTTGCGAATTATGTCCATAGATCAATAGCTTTTTATCTTCTAAATGATTTCGGTAATCTAAAAAAGGATTTCCTAATTCTGAAAATTCCTTTTTTATATCATGTTGTAAATAGAATGAATTATCGGTTGTCTGAGTAACTAATACTTGAAAATCAGTACCAGGCACCAGCAAATTACCCACAATCTCAGGATTCTGGTAGGTATTCTGATAATCCGCAATGCTTTTCGTAGAGTCTTTACGATAAACCGTATTTTGGACATAACGCTCCACTTGATTGGTCACTTCTTCTTGTTCTACACATAACAAATATGTTTTTATACCTAACGCAACGATAATCGCAATCATTAGTACTTTAAGTGTGATATTTTTATTTTCCATTTCGTCCCTCACTATTAAATTCCAAATAAAAAGATTAGAATAACACTAGTTTATCCTAATCGTTTTCAATAATTTGTCGAATAATGTAACTGGCAATTAATATTCCCGCACTAGAAGGGACAAAGCTAGTAGAAGCAACCGTTCTACCTACGGTAGAAAGTGGTGCTTCACGACTGGAAACTACCATGATTTTTTGGGTAATTTTCTCATCGCGAACAAATTTACGTAAATGCTTCGCAATCGGATCATAATCCGTTTTTCTAATATCCATAATCTCTAGTTTACTAGGATCAATTCGTTTTCCCGTTCCCATACAAGAGATAAACCCAACACCTAGCTCTAAGCTTTTCTTAATTAGTGCTTTTTTCGTCGTTATCGTATCACAAGCATCGACGATATAATCGAGATTATATTGATCCAAAACATCTATATTATCTGCAGTTAGAAAGCAATCCAAAGTAGTTACTTGGCAAGTAGAATGAATATCTTCTATTCGCTTACGCCAAGCATCGACCTTTTTCATTCCTAAAGTAGAATCCAAGGCAATCAACTGGCGATTTTTATTACTAATATCAACAGTATCATGATCGATTAAAACAATATGTTCAATTCCGTTACGAACCAAGTTTTCTACTACATAACCCCCGACTCCACCGAGTCCAATTACGGCGACTGTCTTTGAACGAATCTTATCGACATTTTCCTTACCAATTAACTGTTCTAATCTTTCTAACACCTAAATCACTCCAAACAAAAATCCAGAAGAACGGTTGTCAGGCGATAAAACCTGCATAATTACAGGTGGGTGTCCATACATAGTTCTTAGGATCCCCAACTTGATTGGGTATTCAACACAAACTATAGATCCGAACTCCCGTATCGTCACTTTAGTCGGTTTTATATGTTTGACAATTATCGTTTCTTCTAGACAATATTATTATATCATAGTTTCCGATTATTTATACCATTTTTACATAAGTTGACATATTTATTTCACAAGAAGATAAACTCGTCCACACTTGTTGCATACAATATAACAGGTGAAAAATATGAACTATCATTATGAGCTTGGTAATCTTTATTACGAGAAATATGGTAGTGGTAAACAAAGTATGATTATTTTACCCGGTTGGGGAGATATTAGAACTTCGTGGAATTATATTATCGAATATTTAAAAGAGGATTTTACCATCTACATTGTCGACTATCCTGGTTTTGGAAATAGTAATTTTCCAGATAAAGATTTAACTATCTACGATTATACAGATATTATCTATAACTGGATACAAAATTTAGAGCTTAATGATCCCATTCTAATTGGTCATTCCTTTGGTGGTAGAATCATTATTACGCTAACAGGATATTATCATTATCCATTTAAGCATATCGTACTGATGGATAGTGCGGGAATTAAACCTAAGAAAACAATTCGTTCTATTCTAAGAAACACCATTTATAAGATACTAAAAAAAGGAAGCCACTTACTTCCTAAAAAATATCAAAATAAATATCTTGCCAAAATCTTTTCTATCTTTGCATCCTCTGATTACCGTAATTTAGAAGAGAACATGCGACCAACATTTAGAAATGTGATTCATGAAGATCTCCGCCATTACTTAGAAAAAATTAAAGCGAACACTCTAATTATTTGGGGAAACAAAGATACCTCTACCCCTATCCAAGATGCTAGCTTGATGCATCAAAAAATTCCTGATTCCGAATTAATTATTATAGATAAAGTAGGCCATTTTCCTTATCTAGAACGTCCAAACTTAATTTGCGCAATTTTATATGAACAGTTTAAAGAGCTAATTAAAAAATAGTAAAAAAAAGATCCGTTAACTTAAACAGATCTTTTTATCTAACCATTTTTTTTGTAGGAGCATCATAGATATCCCCAATTTGTTTTTCTAATTGAAGAATCTCATTTTGTGTACGAACTAATTGTTCATTTAAAACATCCAATTGTTTTTTCGCATCCTTAAGGAACTGTTCTGTATTGACAGAAAGGCGACCAGTCGATGTTGTAATCGTTTCTGAAGGTTGTTTATAAATTTCTTCAAATATTACATATTTTGGTCTTCTTAATTCACTTCTTTTTAAGCGGTGAGTAAATAGCGGATTATCTTCTTGTGATTTCTTAGGAGTAGCTTCTAAATCTTGATTTTCATCTTGAATAGATGAATCTAACTGTTCATCTTTTCCTTCTTCTAACTCTTCGTCATCATTTAATGTCAAGGTACTCTTTACTTTAGAAGAGTTCTTTTTTTCTTTACGATGGAACTTAGAAAATAACCGTTCTTTTAAACTAGGTTTCTCTTCTAGTTTTTGATATTCTTCATAATCTTCTTTCTGCTTTTCTTCTTTTCTTTTTTGTTCTTCAAGTTTAGCTTTTTTCTTTTCTTGACGAGCAAGATTAACAGCTTCTACTTTTTCTTTGACACTTTGCCATAAGGAACTTGTTTTCTCCTTGACTACACCAAGTTTACTTTCTTTTGTAACTTCTTTCTTCGATTTTTTCTCAGTAAATTCTTTTCGTTTAATGCCATTAAAAATTTTAGAGATTGTGTTGCCAAGAAACAATCCTCCCTTTATAACCATTCCTACTGTAGCTCCAGCAAGCGTACCGAATACTCCTGAAAGAACAACAGATAACCATAAAGGTACTCCTGAAGCAGTAAAAATTATCGTACTTAATAAAAATCCAAGTAACGCAATATAGCTAACTTTGAATGACTTCTTTTTTTTATTCTTAGCAGTTTTACCTTTGTTCATAATTTTTTCCATCATTTTATTTTTGAGCAAAACAGATAACATTGACATATACATCTCCCCTTCTTTACATGTCGCATATTATAGCACAAATTCCTTACAAAATCAAGCGAAATGACTTTCATTTGTTCATCGACATTCAAAAAAGACTTTACTTCTTTTCGAGTAAAGTCTTTTGATTACGATTGTAAATTCCAAATTGTATTATCTCTTCGATCTCCACTATCACTATATCGCAATTGATTATCACCTTCAATAACATAGGTACGAAGGAAAACTGAATTAACATTTACAATAATTTTATCATATTGTAGATAAAAACTACCACTTCTTTCAGAAGTACCACGTTTTTCAAGTACAGAACCGTCTGCAGAAAGAGTAATTGATTCATCGCCATATACATAAGTACCATATGGAATCTTATATCTAGAATTATAAATACCGGTTTTATCTTTCTGTAAGACGTTTGAGCGAATATCATCTACTTTAGAAGCTACAGAACTAGAGTTTTGCTCAGTGTGTTTAGCATCGATTTTATTGATACTATTGGCGATTTTCTCTTCTTCTATAGTATAAAAATCCATAGTTTGATCAATTAACACAAAAGTCTGATCCAAATCGTCTGTCACCACTTGTTCAATCTCGTTAGCTTTATCCAAGATATCTTTAATAGAAAGATAAGTAGAACTATTTGTATTTTTAATAAAATATTCGACTTCATCTTCTTCAATATTGTATAAATAGTGGACACTCAATGAATCATATTCGTCACTTGCTTCTACTATATCCCCAGAAATATTTAATAAGACTATTTGATAATCGTTATTTTTATCTAAATATTTTAATACAAAGACAGGATTTTCTTGATTTTCTATATCTAGAAACAATCCCATTACTTCTGAAATATCTTCTTGATTAAAAATATGATTTGTTAAATATTCCTCATATAATTGTCGATAAGTAATTTCTTCTGGTTCTTCTTTACGTTCGGTTTCTTCTGTATCACGATTGTCATTCATTTCTTGTTCTTCCTCTTCAGGAAATAAATATGGTTTAGCAATAACAAACCCCAATGCTAAAGCTAAAACAACGATAATCGCAATTAATACGACCGTTAACTTCTTATTCATACCCCTACTCCTTTCGAGATTAATTATATCACAAATAAGTAAGATACAACAAATAAAAACATGAAAAAGAATCACCAGTCCAGTTAAAGAAAACCAAGTGATTCTATAATTATTAAAACTTAATTCTTTCTTCAATATAAGAAACAACTTCATCAAGTGGTAAAGTAATTTGTTCCATCGTATCACGATCACGGATCGTTACTGTGTTGTTGTTTAAGGTTTCTTCATCAATGGTAATACAAAATGGCGTTCCCGCAACATCCTGACGACGATAACGTTTACCAATATTTCCAGTTTCATCATAGGTAGTCATAAAACTCTTAGCTAACATTTGATAAACTTCCTTAGCTTTTTCACTATGATACTTCTTCATTAGTGGTAAAACCGCTACCTTATAAGGAGCAAGGAATGGATGAAAATGCATCACTTCTCTGGTAGAACTATCGGCTAATTGTTCTTCTTCATAGGCATTAAACAAAATAGCGAGTACTGTTCTATCTAAACCATAAGTAGACTCAATAATATATGGAATAAATTTCTCATTTGTTTCTGGATCTAAATATTCCATTGATGTTTTTGAATATTCTTGATGGCGAGTCAAATCATAATTTGTACGATTATGAGTACCATTAATTTCCCCCCAACCAAACGGGAAATGATACTCGATGTCACAAGCTTCTTTGGCATAATGGGCTAACTTTTCATGATCATGAAAACGTAAATCTTCTTCTGGTATTCCTAAATCCATATAAAATTTCTTTCCATACTCTTTAAAATAACGATATAACTCACTATCCATTCCCTCTTTACAGAATGTCTGATACTCCATCTGTTCAAACTCGATAGTTCTAAACGTAAAGTTACCAGGCGTGATCTCATTACGGAATGCCTTACCAATCTGTCCAATACTAAAAGGAAGTTTAGTTCTCGTACTACGTAATACATTTAAAAAGTTAACATATTCTCCTTGGGCATTTTCTGGACGTAAATACACTACGGATTTAGAATCTTCGGTTGTTCCTCTATAGGTTTGAAACATCAAATTAAATTCCCTAATTCCTGTAAATTCACTCTTACCACAATGTGGACAAGGAACCTTATGTTCTTCAATATAAGCAATCATTTCTTCCTTAGTCATTCCATCAGCATGGGCATTAGGATCAAAATCATCGATTAAATTATCGGCACGATGTCTCATCTTACAATGTTTACAGTCAATCAAAGGATCAGAAAAACTAGCAACATGTCCACTCGCTTCCCATACCCGAGGATGCATCAAAATATCGGCATCTACTTCATAAGCATTTTCTCTTTCTTGAATAAAACGTTTACGCCAAGCATCTTTAATATTATTTTTTAATCTTGCACCTAGTGGACCATAATCCCAAGTATTGGCAAGTCCACCATAAATCTCACTTCCCTGAAAAATAAATCCATACTGTTTACAAAGATTTACCATCTTTTCCATTGTTATCTTTTTTTCACTCATTTTAAATCCCTCATTTCTTCATATATGACTTTGCTTTTTCGACTACTGAAGGCGCATACTCAATTCCTTCTATTTTTAAACTACCTCCATTATAGAGAACAATTTCTTCACGATTAAATTTTCCCCATTCAAAATAGCCATTTGCCTGAACAAAAGAACTAATTAATTGATTGATTATTGTAAGTTCTGCTTCTGGAATCGTCCTATCTAAATTCTGAATCACACTATAGTACAAAGCTTTTGGGGTTGGTAGTATTGGCTCTTCATCAAGACTAATTCCCTCATTTGTTGAATAAGCTTCTGTAAACGGGTGAATATAAATATGTAAATTCCTTATCTTTTGATTTTCTAACTGTTTTTCAGCCAAGGTATAAGAATCTTGTCTTCGTTTTTTGGTAAGTTCTTCACACAAAGAAGAGAAATCATCAATAGCGTTATCTACGAAACAAACCTGATAATTTTCCCCTTCATAAAGTTTACATTTCTGGTAATCTTTTCTGATTGATGAAGGTAATAGATAAGAATTTCCTTCCCGTTCTGTTAATAGAAGATGATCCTTGGCATTTAACCTAACTAACTCCTCTACATATCGATGTGGAGTATCCTTCGCTAAAGTTACCAATTCCTCTAATTTTTCTGGTGTTAAACTATGTTCTTCCTTTAACAAACTAGCGCGAACATCTAAAACAGGACGTTGCCTAGATGAACGATCTTTCTTAATAATATAAGTTTGATTATGTTTTTGGATAGTCATATCTCTAACATTATATGTTTGATATTTCATCGTGTTCTCCCTCCCATAATAGAAAAAACTTCCAGAATAAACTAGGGACGAAAAGAATTTTCCGCGGTTCCACCCTATTTATTCTAGAAGAATCACTTTCTTTCATATTGCTCCGACTTTTCCAAGGTCATCATCACATTTCATCGATTGAACAAATTTATTATAAAGCTTTTTTTCAAAAGAAGTCAAGCTTAAACGTGAAAATAGATAAAATACGATAAAATATAGATTAACGTACAACCAACATAAAGAACGCCAACAATAACTAAATACAGTAAGACATAGATAAAGTATACAATATTCTGTAACCATTTTATATTAAGTAACTTCTGATAAATCCCGGTCTTGATCAAAACAATCGTGAAAACCAAAGCAACTAAACTGATAACTGCAGATATTTTCATGCCCGGCGGAATAAAAGTTAAGGTAATATCATTTTCGCCCTGTTCTACTTCAATCCCAATAAAATTATCGAATACCTTTAATACTTCGCCTTCTTTTCCGTTTAGCGTTGCTTGATAACCACCATTATAAGCAACTGGTAAAAATAAAATCTGTTTCTTATCGCTTTCTACTTGAACATGGATACGATTCTCTTCATACTCAATTTGAGTATCTATTTTTTCATTCTGAACAAAATCTTCATATAACTGATTATCCATTACCCCGATTGTCAAGTTATCGACTTCGACATCAGCTAACAATTCAATCTTGATATTAACCTGTTCATCTTCAAAAGTACCTAAATCAATTACACCATTATTGTAATCTGTAAGGGCATTTTTTACATATAAATGATCATTGATATAAATATTAAACTTTTGATAAATATCAGCATTCGTCGTATTATCTAAATCTTTTAAAATTTCTAAATACAACGTCTTCTTTCCAGTAACATCAATATCTTTAATCAAATAATTATAAGCATCTTCATCAATGATGGTATAAGCCGTTTGACCACTTTTAGTTTCTTTCTTTTTGATATTCTCTAACTCAAATTGATCGATAATCTGGAAGATATCTTGTTTAGTTCCGGTAATATCATGATAAATTTCATTTTGAACCGCAAAAGAATTATCTTGATCCATAATTCGATCATTAGTCGTTAAAAAGTAACCATAAGATGGGGTTAATTTGGCTTGATAAAATTCTAAATTTCCAAAAGTCGCAACATGTTGATAGTATTCATCATCAATTTTAGCTTTAGAGATAATATAACGATTAGCCAACAAACTATCGGTAAACAAAGTACCTCCTTTAGAGAAGGTCTTCACCCACATGGAAGAGTAGCCTAGTTTTTTTAAACTACGAAGATTAGCTCGATCAGTAAGAGAAGTAAAATGATCAAGTGTATGATAACGCATCACCATACCGCTATTCATGACATAACTAGAAGTCATATTTTTTACGCGATAATAATCTCCTTCATGATAAGTACTTTCTAACTTTTGAAGATCTTCATACTGTCCCATCAATCGTTCTTGATCAAAATCGATACCTAAATAAAGGAAACTACAACCAATAATATGCGTAATGGTGATAACGTAAATTCCACCTATCGAAAGTTTACTAAATTGGGCTTTCTTTTTCCAAAGTAAGAAACAACCAATAAAACTAAGTAAAGTCATCAAAAAGAGATAAAATAATAACCAATGATCCTTAGAAATGGTAAGTGTCCGTAGATTCACTTGAAAATTATCATACATGTATACCGGTATCCCAATCAATGATAAAACAACTACTACTATTGTTAAAATAGATAAAACTTTACTATTTCTTATCTTTTTCGGTTTATCTACACAGTATTGAAAACCATAACAAGCCCCAATAATGAGTAAAAACATCATAATAAAGCCAAAACGATAAGGGAAAAAGGCATAAGAACCAAAATGTAACACTTTATTGAGTGGTTCAACAATACAAGGAATCAACATAATTAAAGTAGTTGGGATATACCATGTTAAAAACTCCTGATGATGCCTCCACTTCTTTGCGAGGAAAAAAAGCCCCAAATACATAATTCCACCAAACATAAAGAACGATAACTTGTCCGTGATTGGTCCTGTCCTAGAATTTAAAATCTCGTTAATATCAAACCCCATCCGAGAAGATACCGATATTTGTAAATAAGAGGGTAGAATGATGACTGTTGCTAACAGCACACTAAGAACTGTCGCTATTCCTAAAGATAAAACTGCTTTTTTCCGTTGTTCTTTCTCCTTATAAACCAACAAGTAAATGAATGATGCCAAAAAGATAAAGAACAAAGTCATAATCGAAACATAAAAGCTAAAAACTAATGCACAAGTTAAAGTAACAATATACCAAGTAGGTTTTTCCAAATCCAGTAATTTTTTTAGTCCAATCATCAAAAGCGGAAAAATATACATGACATCCATCCATGGCGTAATCTGATACATGGCTAAACTATATCCTGAAAATGCATAACAAATCGCTAATAATATCGCAATCCAATTCGGAAGACGTTTAAAGGTATAACGAATAAAATAAAGACAAGTTAAACTAGAAAGTAAAATTTTAAATGCAACGATAAAAGAAACCGCTAGATAGATATCCTCACGTGGAAAAAGTAGTACCAAAAAACTTAATGGACTCAAAATATAATAAGCAAGTATACCTAAAAAATTAACAGAACCACTCGTTGTAAAATCGACTAGTAGCGAAGCATTTCCCCGAAAAGAATCGTAAAAATGATAATAAAAAGCGGTAATTTGATCATGCATATCGCCCCAAATTAAAGAATGACCTCCAAAAGGAAACAACCCTTTTCCTAGCCAAAGAATAAGAAATATTCCACTAACTAAGAGTATGGTAATCCAATATGGTTTCTGTAAAAATTTCTTCATCATATACCTCTATCCTACTTTGCTAATTTTGTTTAAGTTCTTTAGAAAATTCTTGCTTTTTAAATATATACCAGCATATCTATCATAATACTCCTCGATAAATTCGGCGATTTCCCGTCTGGTATCCTCATGAATTTCTAGCTTAGTAATCTTACTGATATCAACATAAAAAAGCATGCGGATTAACTTCACCGTACGAGCACTATAGATTTTCTGATTAGTCATACAGTTTTTACAAAGGTAACCACCATCATTAGCAGAAACGGTTACAATATCTTTCGTGCTTCCACATATACTACACCCGTCTATGACTGGTCGAATACCTAAATAATCGAGTAATTTTAACTCTAAAATGTTCGTAATTATACTTGGCGAATAACCCTCATTCATCTTTTTTAAACTAGCAATTAATAAATCAAATACTTCTAAATGATCACTTTCTTTTACCACTTGTTCACTAAGTTCCAATAAATAAGTTGCATAACTGATCTTTTCAATATCAGAAAGTACAGTCAAAAAAGGATCTAAAATATCTACTGTACGTAAATTAGAGACACCATTTTCTCGGTAATGAATCGTAAAGATGCCATAACTGAATTTCTGACTGACCCCTCGAAGTTTACTTTTTAAATTACGACACCCCTGTGCCATCACACTAATCAAACCGTAATCCTTAGTAAAAACCGTTAAAATCTTACTTGCTTCACTATAATTTGTCTCTCTTAACACGATTCCTTCTACTTCGATTAACTGCAAGAAAAATCACTTCTTTTCTTTGATCTTTTTCGATAAAACATAATAATTGACATTTCCTGTTTTACGAAATAAATCCCATAATAATTGATTCATCTTTTTATCACCCATTAATAGAATGATAATTTTTTAAGAATCTAATTCATCTAGTCCCAATTCTTTTAAATATTTTTGACGATCACGCCAATTTTCGATTGTTTTTACATAAGTTTCTAGATAAACTCGCTTTTGAAAATACTCTTCCAAATCACGTCTTGCTTCTATTCCTACTTTTTTGATCAAGCTACCGTTCTTACCAATTAATATTTTCTTTAAATTGTCTCGATCAACCACAATTAGTACTTGAAGATGAACTTTATCCTTATCTTGATCCATCTTTTCTAAATAACAAGTTACCGAATGGGGAACTTCTTCTTTCGTTAAGCGCAAAATCTTCTCACGAACAATCTCACTGACATAAAAACTAGTAGAAATATTGGTAAATGTGTCATCGGTAAAAATCTTCCCTTCATTAGGCAAGTATTTTTTTATTGTCTGGATTAAGGGAACTACATTATCGTTCTTTAATGCCGATATCGGAAAAATCTCACTAAATGGATACAGATCTTTATATTCGTCAATTAATTTTAACAATTGATCTTTCTTGATCCGATCGACTTTGTTTAGCACAAAGATAATCGGAAGATGTTCTTCTTTTATTTTTTCTAAAATAAAACGATCTCCTTTACCAACTCCTGCTTCCGCATCCACCAAAAACAAAATCAAATCAACATTATCTACTGACTGATAAGCTTTTTTATTCAAAATATTTCCCAACTGGTCAAGTGGTTTATGAATACCTGGCGTATCGACAAAAACAATCTGACTATCCTCATCTTCATAAACACCTTGAATAATATTTCTCGTCGTTCCTGACTTATCAGAAGTAATTGCTAACTTTGTCTCTAAAATACTATTCAACAAAGTACTTTTTCCGACATTAGGACGACCTACAATACTAACAAAACCGCTTTTCATCCTAAACTCTCCTCACTAAATGAATGTGGGCATAACTCATTCAAAAAATAATGTTCGACTCTACCATCCATATGATAAATTAGAATTTCTAAGTCTTTACTACAATAGTCAATAAGAGCTTGTCTACAAATAAAGCAAGGAAAAATCGTTTCTTTACTCTCGGCATAAAGATGAAGCTTATAAAAATCTTCTTTCGTTTTTCCATAAGAAATCGCTTGAAATAAAGCATTTCTTTCCGCACAAATTCCCGCTCCTGGGGAAGAAGTTTCTACGTTTACTCCCGAAAAAGAAGTACCATCTTTACATTCTAAAATACAAGCAACGGGAAAATGATAATATTTACTTTGACTATTTTGTAACAATGTTTGTAACTTCTCTAACACAACCACCACTCCTACCTTGTAATTTGAAATTTTTGTAACAATTCTTCCTGTCTCGTAAACATCACTTTCTCTTCATCCTTCGTCATATGATCATATCCTAAAAGATGTAGTAATCCATGTACCGCCAAAAAGGAAATCTCACGTTTTAAAGAATGTCCATAAGAATTTGCTTGTTCTTTCGCTTTATCAATCGAAATATAAATATCGCCTAGTAATCGAACCCCTAAATCGATTGTTTTATTATCCTCTAGAGCGAAACTAATCACATCTGTCGGACGATCTACTCCCCGATAAGCAAGATTCATCTCATGAATTCTAGGATTATCAATAAAAATAATATTGAATTCGACATTTTCTAGTTTTTCTTCTTTCAATACAAAATCAATAAACTCCCGTAACTGTTTCATTTCTTCTTCTAAATCACAAGTTGTCTCATTAAAAATTTCAAACGTATTTTCCATTATCTAATCACCATCCAGATATATCCAATTAATCCACCAATAAAAATAAGCGACACTACATTAAGAAACCAATTTTTTCGTAAAACTCTCGGTAGACGTTCTTTAATTTTCTGTAAGATAAAGTATACACCATATCCTATCATTCCGCCAATAATATTTAAAATAATATCATCAATATCAAAGATTCGACCGATAATCAACTGGGTAGATTCGATACTAACCGAAGCAAACATAATCATAGAAAAGGCCGGAATCCATTTATCGATCTTCGTATAATAACCGACAAAGAACCCATAGGGTACAAATAAAACTAAGTTTCCAATCACATTTTTAAAAAACAAACGACTACCAATAGAATATCTTCCAATTTCTTGAAAAGGAATCAAATTAAAATGTTCATCAGTTAAAGATAAAGAAGGATCTTCAAAAGTAACGATTTGAAATAAACACAGAATATAAATCAAAAATATTAATTGAAAAGCTTCACGATAAAAAACAAAGGGTTGTTTATTCTTTACAATATAAGCAATCCGAAGGGAAGAGACAATCAGAATACTGATCAACACCATAGGCCAAGTAAATTCCATCACCCCTTTAATCGTATTATCTAAAGGAGTAATCATAAAAATCACCTAACTTTCTTCGGATTCTTGAAGTGGTTCTTCTTTTATCGGTTGATAATCGGTGATATCCTCTTTTACTTTAAAGAAGATCACTATTACTATTTTACTATCTTCTTCGGTAATTTTCAAACTTTTTTCGTATAATATCTTATCTTCTTCTCCAATTTTTTGGCGAAGTTTTTCATTCGCAATGCGACTAGCTTCTAATAAAGCTTGTTCTTTACTATAGACGGTATCTTTCTTTATGATTTCTTCTTCTAAATTCCAAGATAACGAAAAGGGCAAAATAGGATTTTTTATCGTAAAAAGTTCTTGGTCATTTTTTTCTTCGTAGGAGGAAAAATCAAATAAGTTCCAGTCATTTTGAAACCAATGAAGAGAAAGCACTTTCTTTTTATTACCTGTCTTTACTTCTTCACTATAGTGATAAGGAAGTTCAACCGTAACATCATACCACACTTCCGCAAACACTTGCCCTTCAGCATGAACTTTAGCCATTACAGTATCTTTGTTTTTAATTTCCCCACTAACCAAAACATCTCCTTTTTTTACGTAGGTACCAGGCGTAACTAAAACACTACCGGTCTTCGCTTCGATAGAAACAATTCTTCCCTCTTTCTTCGCTACCAAATCACGAGGCGTATCACTACTTTCATATTCTTTTATTTTTCTCTCTTCTACTTTAACTACATAAGTAACCCCAATCCGTTCAATTTCCATCCATTCAATCTTATCTCGATATTTTTTTATGATATCTTCGACAATTTTTTCTTGATCAGAAAAACTCTTAATAAAACGATATTTGGTAATTCCTTGAAGTTTTAACTCTTCTAAGATCAAGTTTCTAATCTCTTCTTTATTATGAACAACATCAACCTGAAAAATAACATGAGATAAAAAATAAATTAATCCAAGTCCGATAGTTAAACACCCCAAAAAAAGTCGATATTGTTTAAAAAAATTCCTAATTCGAATAAGTCCATATACCCTAATTAGTTCTACTTCATATATCGTCTTAATTTCTTTAATCTTATGATAATCTGCTTCCCCTACCCTAATTAATACTGTTTTAGGTCCGTATTCTAAATAAAAAAACTCTATTCCTTGACTATAAAGATTCCGAATAAATCGCTTAACATCCTTACCCGTTATACGAATATCATATTTATTCATCCTGATCAGTCGTTCCCTTAAACTCTATATTTTCTATTTTTCCTACCACTAAGATTTCATCATCTAATAATTTCTGAATACGAAGATTTTGACCCTTAATCACCACAATTCCTTCAGTATAAGAAACAGATATTTTACGATCCTCTAAATAATTGATTTTTGTATAATTAACTACATCTAACCGCGATTTTAAATATGTGATTCGAAAAGCATTATCCTGAATATAATCTAACAAACGAGACATAGTAATCACCTATTTAAAAGTATGAAAAAAAGGAATAAGTTATACTTAGAACTTATCCCTAATCTTTATAGTTGTTTAAGTTTTTCTTGAATGAGACTTGAAACTTCTTTCATGTCTGCTTTTCCTTTAACAAGAGGAGTAAGCTTTCCCATAATCTTACCCATATCTTTATTAGAGGTTGGATTTACTTCCTGAAATGCTTGATCGATTACTTGATCTAATTCTTCTTTCGTTAATTGTTTAGGTAAATAACGGTTTAATATTTCTATTTCTCTTAACGTTTTATCGATTAAATCTTGGCGATTTCCTTTTTCAAAATCTTTGATGGATTCTTTTCTAGTCTTAATTCCTCGACTAACTACTTCGATAAGTAAATCTTCGTCTAATTCTCTTTTTTGATCAATATGTGCTTGTTTCATTCCGGCTTTAATTTCACGAATAACGGCTAACTCTTCTTTTTCATGATTCTTCATCGCACTAATCATATCTTTATCTAAATTTTCTATCATTTTCATTCATCCCTTTCCTCATTATTTTAACACGAATTTTAGCTACTTGTAAAATGATTAGTAAGGAAGAAATAAGAAAAATAAGGATGTGTGTTAACAAAAATATTTAATTCCGATTAATAGAAAATAAATATAACTAGTTATACAGTAAGCATTTAAATTATAATCACACTTATCGGTAAGCAATTACCAATGTGCAGTTATTTCCACCACCATTATATAAATTGCCTCCATAACTTACATTAATATACCCTGTACTAGCATTGTACGAAACATTAGCACCATCACCATATACTGTAGAATAAGTAAACTGTAAATATCTAACGGAGTGAACATTTACCATTCCAACATAAACCTCAGAGTAGTGTCCTAAATAATAAGAAGTACCATTTTTAGGTTGGCTATTAAAACTAACCACTTTTACCTGAAATCCTGAAGAATATCCGGCTTGATAGCCTGCGTTATAAGCGGCTGTACTATCTAATGTTCCACCACTATAATATCCAGCTGGAACAGTATATGTTGTACCGTTGCTTGGAGTCCAGTCTAAATTACCTTGATTGGCCATACTTCCTGTTACCTTATTTCCATTTACCCACGCTGTTTTGCCAGTTAAAATTTGAGAAGCCGTTGCTGTTCCTGATGTTTGACTAGCAAGGGATGCAGCGGTTACTTTTCCACTTCCATTATGATAACCTTCAGGGATCGTGTAACTTCCTCCGGCATTCAATGTCTGACTTA
>CALVOU010000007.1 GCA_944350365.1 uncultured Bacilli bacterium | reverse complement strand
ATCATAGTATCTTCGATTTTAATGAGATCTATTCAGACTACGGTTTTATCCCTTAAAAACTACAACATAGCGAAAAAATAAGAAAAATCTATTAATTTTACTAAATTTGTTAAAAAATAGTTCGCTATTTTAGAATAATTTGATATATTGTAGTTGTACTGAAGTAGGAATACTAGTTAATTATGAAGTTCAGTATCTACCCACTAAAGGCACCATAATTGAATCGAAGGACCCTATAGGTCTTTTTTTTCGTACCTATGACCGATCTTAGTTGCCTATAAATAAAAGTATCAACTTTAAATCGACAAAATGTGCTCTAACCAACTGTTAAGATAATCTACCAAAAAAAGAGAGGTGGATTATGGAAACAGAATTTCAAAACATAATAGAAAAATTTTTAATCTTGAATCGCCGTGGCTACATTCCTAGTATTAGTCATAACTTGATCAACGCCGCGGGGCTTACACTAGAAAACAGTTTAGGAAAAAAAGCAGATAGCATGTTTTTTCCAGATTATGAAGGAATAGAAATAAAATGCACTCAGAGATATAGTGAATACGATATCAGTTTATTTTCTCTATCTTTTGACGGCCCAGCCTTATTTGAAAGTAACTATCTTTTAGAAAACTATGGGATTGCCGATGAAATATTTCCCGAGTACCGCAAGTTAATTGTTCGTTTAAAAGTAAATCAAAAAGTAGCAATTTCAGATAAATACTATTTTGAACTAGTAATAGACAAGGAGAGAAGAAGACTCTATATAAAGATCTACGATATCAATTTGAAGTTTATAGAAGATAGAGCGTTCATTGATTTTGATTCTTTAGAACAAAGAGCACAGCTCAAGTTGAATAAGCTAGCTTTATTCTATGCCAGTAAAAAGAAAATCGCTGAAGAGTTATTCTTTCGATATTACAAACTAGAATGTTATTGCTATAAGGGAATAGAAAATTTTATCACCTGCTTAGAACGAGGAGATATTCGAATAACTTTACTTCTAAGGTTTGCTAGAAGTGGTAAGGCTTTTGGTAAAAGTAAAAATAAAGGAATGGTGTTTTCAGTAAGAAAAGGCTATATGGAAAAAGTATTTGATCAAGTCTATTGCTACGAACATTAGAAATTGACTTTTCAAAATAAGCATGTATAATAGAATGAAAAACAGGGAAGAATTTAACAATGGAAATGATTAATCAATATAACGAAGATAAAAAAAATTACTTTCAACGCTAAAAGCAATTATTGAGAGTAATGAGTATATAATGCCAGTGGAAAGTACGAATTAGAAGAACACATTAGAGTATGGAATTGTTGGTCAAAAGATGGAATCTGTTAATTTTGGTCATTTAAATGGAGAGAGTTTATGGGAGTTTGTTTACAAAGGAATCTGCGAGATAGAACCGCAATCCGTTCTTAATTTTATGATGGTTAAGGCATCTGAAAACATCCATAGCGCAGTAGTTATTGATTTAAATGAAAAAGTAAAAGCGATCATCGTCAATCAGGAACATCGCTATGATGATTTTATTTCAAAACTACAGACGATAACAGAAAATGAAAAAGACGTTTCTACAAAACAAGATCCTGAAGAGGGACCTATTATAAAAAAGAGAGTAAAGCCATTATCTTAATTGGTAAGTAACATAGAAATATGTTGTTTTTTTGTTTTGATGAATAATATACCAAAATTGTTTTGTTTACCTATTTAAAAAGCATGATATAATAACTATTAATCAAAACGGGATAGGTGTTGTAGAATGTATAAATATTTTCGTGAATTAGAAAATCCAAGAGAATTTAAAACTTATCTAACTAGAGATTCTTTAGATAAAAAGCAAGACTTATCGCTATATAATATAAGCTATTCCGATGATCATTTAAGAGAATTACAAATCTTATTTCCCAAGCTAATGGTTATAGACGAAATGATCATGGGTCTTAATGAACGATTATTAGCATATTCTTCAGAAGATGAGCGATTATCTGATGAAGTTTGGTTAAGAAACGATGCTTTTTTCCACCTTAGAGAAAATTACTCATCTCCTTCACACCGTATCTTAAAAGAAGAAATAAAACTAACTTCTTGGGAACTACAATGTATCTTAATAGAAATAGATGATCTAATTCCTCTATTATCGGGCTTTTATCCTAAACATAAAGATTTTCTATTAGATACTCAAAAACAAATAAAAGCAGTATCCAAAGAAATTGAAAAAAAGAGTACCATAAAAATGCCATTAAAAAGTAATGGCGTTTCCATAGAGTGGCCAGATTCATGGTATATTACCCCTAATGGATATTTATATAATACTGGATTTGGTCATAAAAAGGGAAATTTGGTTTATTTATTATATTATACTATATACGAACTTCTAGAAGAAAATAAACCAATTCCCAGTATCAATCATATTCATCATATTCATCATATAATAGAACGCGGATATATCACAGACAAAGAGTTTCGAAACTATTGTAATTTAATTTATCAATTACCAACCATTCTTACTCCCGAAGTAGAAATAGACAGGATGCGACATAAAAACTTACTAAGACTAAATGAAACCGAATATAAAAAAATAACTTCAGCACCTGATTTTGAATACCCTAATCCAGAAAGAAGTTATCAAAAGAACTTGATCACTCTAATAACTGGTTTTTTATCCGCAGAAACAGCTTTGTACTCATCATTTAACAGAGTAAATAACTCTCTTTCTAAGCGTGAACTACTTACCCAATTGAGAGAACTAACCCGTAATGATATTCGGGATGTATTAGTAAGATTTTCTGGGTTTCATAAAATTGAATCTATAGTAGATAAAACGATTACTACGAGCTCTTTATACGCAATCATAGAGTTCTCAAACTATTTAAATGCAGGATGGAATTTGCACATTATTCCTGGGATTGTTTATGATGAAACGGAAGATAAGTTATCAGTAGTAGATTTTAATTCCTATTTTATAAGAAAGCATTTAGATCAGGAACTAGCTAACTTTGAAGGAACAGGAAAAATTCTAATTAAAAA
Source organism: uncultured Bacilli bacterium (assembly GCA_944350365.1). GTDB lineage: Bacteria > Bacillota_I > Bacilli_A > RF39 > UBA660 > Alloscybalousia. The sequence goes on along the minus strand of CALVOU010000007.1, from coordinate 37,717 downwards.
CGACTGGGTCAAGTAAAATAAAATATTGTCTAATCAAAAACTCTAGCCATTCTATTTAGCTAGAGTTTTTTGATTTTCTTAGTGATGAATCATACCATCCATCTATCTTAGACGAAAATACAAACAAGAAAAAGAAAAAAATAGTCATATAATGAAAAAGGCACCTCATTTACCATAATGAGATGCCTTTTTAAGTATTTTATTCTTATTGACCTCTAATTGGGTTAATTGTTGATAACTATCTTGAGAAATTTCTTTTACATATGGCTTTTGTTCCCAATCTAACGTATAAAACAAATTAGAAGTAGGATTACCAAAGCTAGTGATACTTTCAAATGTTTTTTCGTAAGCACCATTCGCAAAACCTTTTGGTTTAAAACAAACTGCATATCTAGTATCCTGATTAACTGTACATTTTCCTATATAAAATTCATTGATATGTTGTAAATAGGGAAGAGAAAAAACGGCTGCCTTCCCATCATACATTTGTAGTATTTGATTTACATCTACACTGCTATCATTAAAGAAACTTGAAGCAAGTGCCATATTTTCTTGAGGAACTAGTGAAATTTCTTCTTGAGATAGTATTTGATTTGTTTCCTTGTTTCTGACTTTGTCATACCGATAGATTTCATTATTATCTTGATCAAAAATAGAAACCAACTCTAATTGACAAGGCGAGTAATCAGAAATCATATATTCCATTAAAATTTGGTTTCCATCTTGACTTTGGTGTAACCTAAATTCAAAAAGAGTATCATGAGAAGTAGGAATATATTTTTCTGTGCTAGGTATATAAGCAAGTACCCAGCTAAAAGATAGTGTCCCATCCGGATATAAACACATCTTCATCTTCTCTTTATCGATAAGTCCTTGACTAGTCATCCTATAGTTAGCCGTAACAGACAGTACCTCTTTTTCTTCCTCGATTTGAAAATCTGCTATCCAATTAGTACTGTACTTACATACACTTTGCTGTCTAAGTTGTACTTGGTCAATTTTTCTTTCTAAGGAAGCTAATTCACATAAAAAATGTTGAAAATAAAAATTAGCTTTAAAATCCTCTGGAATACGATCATATACTTTTCTAAAGTCTGTTTCTAATAATTGATTGACTTTAAATTGTTGATAGGGATTAAAACTCATAGTAAAACAACTCCTTATCTATAATCATAACATGGAAATAGGATTCTGAATCAAAATTTAAAAGATAATCCATTATTTGCATAATTAAACTAGAGAAAATAACGAAAATCTAATTCGTGAACAAATAATCATTATTCGAATAAAATAGGGTAGGAAGAAAGGTGAAAGAAATGACCTATACAGTGACTGCGCAAGATACTCCTTCTAGTATTGCGCAAAAATTCGGCGTTTCTGTCGAAGAGCTACTTACCTATAACCGCTTAGGAAGAAATACAGTACTTTTTCCAGGAATGATTATTATCATCCCACCTAGGCCTTCTAAACCTAGACCACCTCAAGTACCACCAACACCACCACCAAACCGAATTTATATCGTAAGAAGAGGAAATACGATTTTTTCAATCGCTAGACGTTTTAGAGTGGGTGTTGAAAGTATCATGGCCATAAATGGAATGCGATTTCCTATCGTTTTTCCAGGACAACGGTTAATCATTCCACAAGGAATTGTTGCTCTCTAAAAGAAAGCAGTATCAACGATAAAGAAAGGGGAATATGATGTCTCAGATCCGTGCTTTTCCATCCGATTTATGTATAAAAACTTGTTATGCGATTATGAGTAAAAACGACAAACTACTATCTAGGTGTTTGGCCGATGAACAACTAAATATTAACGAGCATTTTCCAAGTATATTTTCTGACCGAGACAATTTTCTGACATACGCCATAAACTATGATTATGATTACGGATTCAATCAATTGTTAACTAACGACAAACTATTATTAAGTACATCAGATAAGCAACAGTTATACCAATTATTAAAAGCAAAAGGAAAATATCAAAATTTATATCAGGCGATAAAACATTTAGAAAAAGAAAATCAAAGTAAAATAAAGTATCTTAACTATTTATTCTTTTCCTCATCTGGCATGAAAAAACAGAAGAAATTAAAGAGAAAATAATAGGAAATAAAGACGACTTCGATAAATAGCTATTTTTTGGCTATTTATTTTTAGTATTAGTTATGCTATAATCTTGATATAATAGAATGAAAGGGAAGTAAGAAAATAAAATGAAAAGAAAATTAAAACAGAATATTGCGCTATTTAGCATGCTTGCGCTTTTAATAACACCGGGTGTTGTTTTTGCAGAAGATCCAAGTCAGGGAACAGAAGAGGAAAATGGCAACTCAGAAGTTATTGGAAAAATAACAATAACGCTAAATAAAGAGCAATTAGAACTAACTGAGGGAGCAAGTGAAACTCTTATTGCGACTGTTACAAATACAGACGATAAACATGTTACTTGGTCAAGTTCGGATGAAGCAATTGCAGTGGTTGACTCAACAACTGGGCAAGTAACAGCTTTAAGTCCAGGAAAGGTAACAATTACTGCCAAATCTAATGGTGGAGATTTTTTTGCTCATTGTGAAGTAACCGTAATTCCTAAAGATATAAAAATTACATCTTTAAATCTAAACATAGGAACATTGGATAAAACATTTAATAGTAATAATACTGATTATACAATAACAATACCTGCTGATGTAACTACACTTAATCTTAGCGAAGCGATTATATTAAATGTCGACAAAAGTAAGGTTGATCTAAAAGTAACTGGAGATAGCAGTTTAGTAGACGGAAGTGTTATTAAAGTTCTCATAAACAATGAAGAGAGGTATAAATTTACTATTATAAAAGAAAAAAAACAACCTGTAGATTTAAGCTTAAAATCACTCCGGATAACTGGATATACTTTAGATCAAGCTTTTGATCCTGAAAACTTAAATTATACGTTAACGATTCCATATGAAGCACAAGATGTGACCATTCAAGCTGCCACAACAAGTAGTGATGCTAGTGTATCAGTAAGTGGAGCTACAGGATTAGAAGTAGGGAAATCCGTTGTTACTGTAACGGTAAGTGATGACGATGGAAATAAAAGAGAATATAAAATCACTGTAACTAGAGAAGCAGAAAATGAAGGTGATGATGAAGAAGAAGAGAACATCACGACGACGTCATCTAATACCAATCAAACAAGTAGAAATATTTACGAGGACAATCGAAAAGATCGTACTCTACAATATGTATTAGTAAGTATTGGTTGTCTAATCTTATTTCTAATCGGTGGCTTCGGTGTTTATTTCTATATCAAAACATCAAAGAAGAAAAAAGGAAAAAATAACGATAACGAAAAAAAAGGAAACAACCATCAAGAAGAATCCGCAATTACAGATAAAGAAACCAACTCTATGGAAACAAACGACGCTTCTACGGTGCCTTCTAGTCAAAAAAATGAGACTCAGTCAAATTCTAAAGAAACAGATCCGACAGATAATCAAGTAGAATTAGACAAAGAAGAAGCTATACGATTAAGAGATTTAGAGGAAACAAAAGAATTTTATCTGGATAAAGAAAAACAGAAAATAGAATCAAGTCCAAAAGAAATAAAAGAAGACAAGAGAAAAGATGACGTATTAAAAGATATCGAGGATTTATTCGATGATGACTAAAAGTCATCTTTTTCTTTCGCTAGAAAACGTGATATAATAATGAAGAAGAAAAGGAGCAAAAATTATGTTATTTAAACCCAAGGAAAATTCAAACGAATTCAATGAAAAGAAGATTGTCGACCATATCCGTTGTTTAGGTATCGATATGATCAATGAAGCAAAAAGCGGACATCCTGGCATTGTATTAGATGCCGCCCCAATCATTTATTCCTTATACGGAAAGCACATGAAAATTAATCCGGAGGATGCAAATTGGTTTAATCGTGATCGTTTTATTTTATCTGCCGGACACGGTTCTGCATTACTTTATTCGACACTTTATATGGCAGGATTTGGTTTAGAGCTAGAAGATTTAAAACAGTTTCGTAAACTTGCTTCTCTAACTCCAGGACATCCTGAATATAAAGTAACTCCTGGAGTAGATATGTCAACCGGACCTTTAGGTCAAGGTTTCGCTACTGCGGTAGGTATGGCTATCGCCGAGGAATATCTACGAAATTATTTTAAAAAGAAAAATCACGATCTTATCAACTATCGTACTTACGTTCTTTGCGGAGACGGGGACTTAATGGAAGGAATTTCTTATGAAGCCGCATCTCTTGCCGGAACTTTGAAATTAAATCATTTGATTGTTCTTTATGACTGTAATCATATTTGCTTGGATGGTTCAACTGACCAAGTATTTACAGAAAATATTTCTGGACGCTTTACTGCTGCGAATTGGAATGTATTTTCTGTTAATGATGGAGAAGACCTTACTGCGATCGATAACGCGATAGAACAAGCCAAAGCTTCTAGCGATAAACCAAGTATAATTATTGTCAACACGACGATTGGTAAATATTCCAAGAATCAAGGAACAAATAAAGTACATGGGACACCACTAGACAAAGAAGATATTTCGATGATTAAAGAAAAACTAGGAGTAAGAGACATTCCTTTTACCGTATCTAGTGATGTGATGACGAACTTTCAAGAAATGATTCACTCTAGATGCGACGAAATTTATCAAAAAGAGAAAAAAGTAAGAAAAAAATTACCAGAAGATATTCAAAAAGAACTTGAAAAATTAGAGAGTTTAGATCTAAGTCTTGATGATATTACCATTGATTACGAAGCCCCTGAATCAAAAGTAGAAGCACCACGAGTTACTTCAGGAAAAATCTTATCTTGCCTAGGAAAAAATAATCCTTTTTTGATTGGTGGCTGTGCGGATCTTTCTTCTTCTACCAAAGTATACCTAGAAGAATCTGGTGATTTTTCCTCACACAATCGTTTAGGAAGAAATATATTCTACGGCGTAAGAGAGCATGCGATGGGGGCAATTTCTAATGGCTTTGCCCTATCTGGTTTACATCCTTTTGCTTCTACTTTCTTAACGTTTTCTGACTATCTAAAACCGGCTATTCGCTTGAGTTGTCTAATGAACCTAGGTGTTACTTACATTTTCACCCATGATTCCCTCTCTATTGGTGAGGATGGCCCGACCCACCAACCAGTTGAACAGTTGATTGCCCTCCGTTCAATTCCTAATCTAACGGTATTTCGCCCATGTGATGTGAATGAAATCATCGGCGCATACAAATACATCATGAGTAATATAACCGGTCCAACCGCTCTTATTCTTTCTAGAAACGAACTACCTATTCAAGATAGTACAAGTATCCATGATGTCACAAAAGGCGGATACATCATTCGTAAAGAGCGTAAGAGCTTAAGTGCAATCATTATCGCAAGTGGAGAAGAAGTTCAAATTGCCTTAGAAGCAGCTTCCCGACTAGAAGAAAAAGGTTATGACATCCGTGTAATCAGTATGCCATCCATTGAACTATGGCATAAGCAAAAAGAAAAATACAAAGAAGAATTGTTACCGCTTGGCGTAAAAACTTTTGTGATTGAAGCCTCTTCTTCATATTCATGGTATGAATTTGTTTATAACGACAAATATTTAATTAACATGAATAGTTTTGGTAGTAGTGCTAGTAAGGATGAACTTTATCACACTTATGGTTTCGATGTCGATAGTGTAGTTACCAAAATCGAAAAATTATTAAAATAGGAAAAAACGACAAGTTTTTTTCTTTTCTTTTTCTATGATAGAACTAGAAAGGAAGGAATGAAACTTTGCGAACTTATTTTATATTTCAGATGAAGAAAGAATTCGTCCAATTATATCACGATAATCCAAGTAATCTTTTTTCCATTTTACGTCACTTATATTATATGAAAAGTCACGAAATTGATTATGGTTTTCACTTGTTTAGCCAATTGGCAGAAAAAATCGATAAAGACGGCTTAAATCGCGCAATTTATATTCGATACCATGATGAAATGGTCTATTCCAAAAACAAAGAAGAACATATCATCAATAATTTATATAAAGATGAAATCAGCATTCTGACTATAAAAAGTAGCTACATTTTGGTAACCACTAATCATAACTATTCTTCTTTTTTTACTATTATACAATCTTTTAGTGACCACTTTTTTGTTTGCGACTTCAATTATCAAGATTATTTTTGGTTGAATGAAATAAAAATGCTTGTATAAACATTCGATCTTTAGTATAGTAATAACGAGGAGATGATGATATGGAACTTATTTTAGATATATTAAAAGTAGTTGGACTTTTAGTAGTTGGCGCCATAATTGGTTTTTTTCTTGCTAGAAAATACATGATGAAATATTTAAAGAAAAATCCACCAATTAATGAAGAAATGATTAAAGCGTTGATGATGCAGATGGGTAGAAAACCTAGTCAAAAGCAAATTAATCAAATGATGAAATCAATGGAAAAGTATATGTAACTGTACTTTTCTTTTCTTTTTTGATATAATGAAAATAGAAATGGTAGGTGGCAAAAATGGAACTGTCAAATATAGAAGAATCAATTGTAAAAAAAAGACAGGAAAGAAGGCTACGTCTCACCCAAGTAGTTCCTACTAGTGAAAAAGATTATTCGAGCGAAGACATAGCTATGATTATGAAGAGATTAAGCAAATACGATCTTTTACTAGTAAAAGATTATTTGCCTAGATTGTGTCATGTAGAATTTATCGGTCCGGAGGCACGAAACTATGGAAATGACGATAATGTAATGAAAGAATGTATAAACTATCATTACCAACAGGAAAAACAAACGAAAGCCTGGTTAAATAAATTAAGTGTCGAGCTACTTCAAATTGAGAAGATAGTACTATCAAAGAAAGAAATATTACCTGATTTTTTGGAGTTGAATGAAGAAAATGCAGATTACCATCTTTACCGACAAGCTCTAGATAAGCTTGCTAATATAATTGAAGAAGTAGCTATTGGAAATGGCTATGTATCGGCGTTGACATATGAAGAGTTTGTGGCTAAATATCGTGCTAAAATAAAAGAAAATGAAACCAACATAAGATTAGAACTAGAAAGCCCTATATTCTATCAAGTAGCACAGATCCAAATGAAATTTCTATGTGTAGAAGAGAAACGTTATCAAAATGCTTATTGTGAAGATTGGTCAAAAAGAGCTTATGAACAATATTCACTCAATACAGACGAACAGGAAGAAACAGAATTTCATGAAGAAATGCAGGTTAGAGTATAATCTTATAAGAAAATGATAAAATTTCTTTTTTCTTAGCTACATTTCTGTTATAATGATATATAGAATATAGGGGTGTGACAATGAAGCTAGTAAAAAATATAAATAAAGACATCTTCCGTGCATATGATGTGCGCGGGGAGTATCCTCAAGAAATCAATGAAGATGTAGGTTATACATTTGGAAAAGCTTACGGAACTTATATCAAGAAGCTTGGCCAAAATCAATGTATCATCGGACATGATAATCGTTATTCTTCAAGAGAAATACAAAATGCCTTGGTTCAAGGAATCATTGAAACAGGTGTTCATGTATTAAACTTAGGTTTAGTGACAACGCCAATGTATTATTATGCTAGTATTCTCTTAAACATACCAGCTGGGGTAATGGTAACTGCTAGTCATAATCCGAAAGAAGACAATGGTTTTAAATTTTCTTTTGATGAAAGAGGAAATGCCAAAGGAAGAATGATCGAAGACTTTTATAATTTTTTAAAGAAAGGCGAATTTGATGACGGATATGGGATTATTACTTTCTTCAATATTCGCGATGACTACTTTAATCTCTTGCTACAGTCAGTAAAGATCAATGCAAAAAAACGAAAACGCATAATCATTGATTGTGGAAACGGGACAACGTCTTTTTTTGCTCCAGAATTATATAATTTAGTCGGTATCGATTTAATTGTTCTTTATGGTAAGAGCGATCCTAACTTCCCAAATCATCATCCTGACCCTTGTGTCGAAGAAAACCTAAAAGTATTGAAAGATGCGGTAGTGGAAATGCATGCCGATGTCGGAATCGCCTTTGATGGAGATGGTGACAGAATAGGTGTCGTCGATGAAAAAGGAAATTATATCCCAAGTGATCAGTTAATGATTTTGTTTGCTCGTGATATTTTGCCAAAATCAGAAAATAAAAGAGTATTATACGATGTCAAATGCTCAAAAGCGCTACCAGAAGAAATCGAAAGATTAGGTGGCGAACCAATTATCAATCGAACTGGAAATTCTTATACGAAAGCCGCAACAAAAGAAAAAGACTGCGTTTTTGGTGGAGAATTTAGTGGTCATCTATTCTTTAGGGATCGTTTTCCAGGCTTTGATTCCGGTTTATATGCAGGACTTCGTTTAATTGAAATTTTAACCAATTCTAATCGCAGTGTTAGTGAATGGCTAGAGGGAATCCCCAAATATTATTCCACACCTGAGATTAAGGTCGCAACAAGTGATAAGATAAAAAATAAAGTAGTCGCGAAAGTCAAAGAGTATTGTGAGACGGCAGGGTATAAAATTATAGATATCGACGGAGTTAGAATCGAACTTGATGACGGCTGGGCACTAATTAGAGTAAGTAATACCGGCCCTAATATCACCGCTAGATTTGAAGGAACTACTGAAAAGGTAAGGGACAAATTAAAAGAAACTTTCCTAGAGTTAATTGAAAAATTTAAACAAGAAATCGAAGAATGATATAAAAAATAAATGGAACATCAGGAGAAGAAGAAAACAGCGAAACGAAAATAGCTTGATGTACAGTAAATAGAGTAAAAATTAATTAATCGATAAAAATAGATAGAAATTTGAAAAAATAAATTTATCTATTTTTTTCTTCTCAAAACAAAAAATTTGAAATCACGGCAAAAAGAACCAATTTTGGTTTGAAAAATTTTTAAAAAAGCAGTGATTTCAAAGAACAAACAGTGTATAATTTAACCATCAAATCTTAACTGAAAGTTAGTTTCTAAATTGTTAAAATCTGAGGTGTTAGAAGTAAGAGCTTTTAGAAACTTCTTTATTTTTTAGTTTTAATGATTTTGTTAAAGATTACCATGTTCTAATAACTGTCTTATTGCATGTGTAAATTGTAGAACAAAATGAAAATGAATTTTCATGTCCCAGTCGTTGCCTCCTGGGCTTTCTGCTTCATCGATAGAGTAACCTCTATTCTCCACAGACTTAACATTCGACAGTCGCTGCCGTAGACTTTGTTTTTCCTTTTTTATGCTTGTTTTTTCTATACTAAATTAATTCTTTCATATATTTCTTTATTCCTTCAAATAATATGTTAGTGCTAGCATTGATATCTCTATCATGGTAACTTCCACATTCTGGGCATATCCAATTTCTAATTGATAAATCTTTTACCTTTTCATTTTTATATCCACATTTACTACATTTTTGACTACTTGGATAATAACTATCTATCTGGATATATCTTTTTCCATAGTAGCTAGCTTTTTGTTTCAGTATACTACATATCTTGGATAAACTAACATCACTTAGAAATTTGGATACCTTCTTTTCTTCAAGCATCTCTTTTACCTTTAATGTTTCACTTACAATGATATCATTTTCTAATACTAGTTTTTTCGTTATTTGATGAATAAAATATTTTCTGGCATTCTTTAACTTCCGAAATAGAATGGCTAACTTTTTCTTCGTTTTATAGTAATTACTACTTCCTTTTTCTCGTCTAGCTAATTCTCGTTGTTTTCTTTTAATCCTTTTCTCATATTTTTCGATTATTCTTTCGTTCTTTATTTTTTCTTCATCACTTGTAATTAACACATCTTTTATTCCTAAATCAATTCCTACTATTCTTTTTGGAATAATTTTTGGAACAATATGACTAACCTCTACTAATACACTAACATAATATTTACCACTTGAACATTCACTGATTGTCGCATTGATTATTCTTCCAGGTAAAGATTCTAAATTTCTATATCCTCTAATTTTTACTTCTTTTAATTTAGGAAGAATAATCACTTCTCTTTTTAAATCTACTCTAATATTTTCATACTTTTTTTCTTTATAAGTACTAGTAATATAATTCGTCCGATAACTTCTTTTTGAACTATACTTTCCTTTAAACTTAGGATAATTGTTTTGATGTTTAAAATAACGTTTAAAGGCAACATCTAAATCAAATAAACTACATCTCAAACTACATGAATTCACTTCCTTTAAGAATGGATATTCTGAATATAAATTAGGCAAAACTCTGATCATCTCAAAACAAGTCAAATTGTCTTTTTTTCTTTTTTCAAGATAATGGTTATAAACTAGTCTTGTACAACCAAATGTTTTTTGAATTTGAATAATTTGTTGGTTGTTTGGATAAAGTCGAAACTGATAACTTTTATACATATTCATGATGTCATTCCCCCTTTGGTGTTAATAGTTAACAAGACTATAACAAACAAATGTATGCTAGTCAAGTGAATTACAAAATTTTCTTGTTTTTCTTTTTTTATACCTTTCCACACTTATATGTTTTAACCTTTTACAAAGCAAATTCCTAGTATATAAAAAAATAATGATTCTTCATAGTAGTATCATTTCTACTGTTTAAATGAGATATATTGAAAGTTCTATGTTTTTGAGTGTAGAAACTTTCATTTTCTGTTTTCCATCTTTTTCTTCCCATAAAAATAATCTCCTTAATATTAGAATCTTTGATATCTAATCACTAATATATCTAAAAATAGTAGTTTTTTATTTTTTTGTTTCTATATATTTACAAGTAGATAATATGATACTCTTATATTTAATAAGGTTATATAATTATGACTAGATAAACCAGCACCATCAAATATCAATTGAAAACACCCATCTAATCTATATCTATCGAACAATTTAGAACGGATTAAAGCTTTTACAATGTATTTTTGAATAATTTTAATAGTTATAAAAACATCTTGGATAGTTTCCCGATAGGGAAGTTCTTCTAACTCTTGATTACATATTTTAGATAGGTTTTTAATACAACTATCAGAATTAAGTCATCAGAAGAAATATCAGTCATAGTGGTTAAACCGCAAAGTAAACCAAATACTCTAGTCACACAAATAGTTTTCATTTTATAAGTAACATAACATTGATTTCCAGTATCAGTTAAATTATCAAACATATCTAATAGTTTAGGAAGATATTTATTAATAATAGAATATAATTCTTTTACTAAATCCTTATTTTTCTTTAAATTTTTTCTTTCTTTTCTATTCATTACTACATACCACCTTTATTCTTATATAAATATTAACATATATATTTTAAAAAAATAGGCGGATATCCGACTATTCCTTTGCGAAGAAATTTTACTCTTTTTCATTGATTTAAATTAAAAATCTTGAGAAACAGAAAATAATGTAATATGATAAAGTAGAAGATAAATATATGGAGAGAAGTATGAAATTTACTTTTACAAAACATAAATTAAAAATAATGATAATAGATTTAATCATTGTTATAGTATTTTTTGGAATATTTTATTTTTATACTTTACAAGATTTATATACTGGTTATTTATTTTTATCATTAGGAATAGTTATACTTTTTAAAATGTTACATTATTATTATTTGATGATAAAATTTCTAAAGCACCATAGTAAAGAGGAAATCAAACAATTTGAAGTAGAGTTAAGTGATGTTTTATTAAAATACAAAAATTGTTTTTTGACACAAAAATATATATTTGATTTGGAGACATTTACATATATAAAATATGATGATATTATTTGTATTACATTAGATCCTATGACAATTATTTCTAGTAGTGAAGGATTTACAATAGGAAAAAAACAAATAATTTATTTAAAAAATAATAAAAAATATATTATTAAATCATCTTTATCAAGAAGCCCACGTGAATTTATTAAATTAATTAAGAAAAAGAATAATGATATATTTATTGGCAATATAAATGAATATAAAAAACAAAAAGAAGAAATAGAATATATTAAAGAAATAAAAAAAAGAACAAGAATATAGTAACTTAATACCATTATTATAATTTCATCTTTTGTTCTCTTATTTAGTATAACTACTGACATATTAAAAGAAGAAATGGAGTAAATGATGGAAGAATTTATAAAACAAGTAATATCTATGAATGAACTAAAAACTTTAGCAGCATTAAAATATTATGGCTTTGTAGAGTAATTGTGGAAGAAAATATTTTGAAAGAGAAGTAAATATTTGTCAGTGAAAAAAGAAAATCTAACAGATGATAATACATTTGTTGAAAAAAAATTGGTAAGAAATGTAAAAAGAAGAGTAAAGTTTCACCGTCAAAAAATGTCATGCTTCTTTTTTTTTGCTTAGAAGTTTGCTATAATGGGGAAGGAGAGTGAAACTATGGCAACAAAATATGATGCAGATTCCATCAAAATATTAGAAGGACTAGAAGCAGTTAGAAAAAGACCTGGTATGTATATCGGCTCGACGGACAAACGGGGTCTTCATCATTTAGTATGGGAAATCGTCGACAATGCGATCGATGAAGCAATAAACGGTTACGGAGATTATATTAAAATCACCTTACATAAAGACAAAAGTATTAGTGTAGAAGATCATGGACGTGGTGTTCCAACTGGGATGCATTCCTCTGGAAAAAGCGCTCCTGAAGTCATTTATACTGTTTTACATGCTGGTGGTAAATTTGAAGAAGGTGGCTACAAAGTCTCTGGTGGGTTGCACGGCGTAGGTGCAAGTGTAGTTAATGCGTTATCTAAATGGATGGAAGTAACAATAAAAAATGATAAACACGAATGGGTAATCCGCTTTGAAAATGGAGGAAAAAAAGTAATTCCTCTAAAACAACTAGGGATGACAGCAAAAACAGGTACAACCGTTCGTTTTTTACCTGATGAAGAAATATTCGGAAACAATCATTTTTCTTTTACAACGATTTGTGAAAGAATGCAAGAGTCAGCTTTTCTAATTAAAGGACTTACGATTGAAGTCATCAACGAAGAAGACGAGCGTCATGAAAAATATCACTACGAAGATGGCTTAATTGCCTTTGTTCATTATTTAAATGAAGGAAAAAATGTTCTTCATAACGTAATCTCTTTCGAAGGCGTTAAAGATAAGATGGAAATCGATATTGCGATGCAATATACCGATACGTATAACGAAAATATCGTATCCTTCGTCAATAATGTAAAAACCGTAGATGGCGGAACTCACGAAGTAGGATTTAAGACTGCTCTTACGAGAGCGTTTAACGATTATGCCAAAAATAATGGCTATATCAAAGGAAAAGATAAAGCTTTAGAAGGAAGCGATGTCCGCGAAGGATTAACCGCAATCATTTCTTTAAAAATACCAGAAACCCTACTACAATTTGAAGGACAAACCAAAGGAAAATTAGGTACTCCGCAAGCAAGAACCGCAGTAGAGAGCTTAGTTAGCGAAAAATTACAGTTTTTCTTAGAAGAAAACAAGAAAATCGCAACCGATATTATCGAAAAATCCCTTCGTAGTAAAGTAGCTAGAGAGGCAGCTCGTAAAGCACGGGAAGAAGCACGCAAAGGGAAGACTAAAAACCCTAAAGAGCGAGCTTTATCAGGTAAACTTTCTCCTGCTCAAGGACGAGATAAAACCAAAAACGAACTTTTCTTAGTCGAAGGGGATTCAGCAGGTGGATCTGCAAAACAAGGCCGTGACCGTCGTTTTCAAGCGATTCTACCTCTACGCGGAAAGGTAATTAATACTGAAAAAGCTAGGATGGAAGATATCTTAAAAAATGAAGAAATCAATACCATGATTTATACCATTGGTGCGGGGGTTGCCCCTAACTTCGATATCGAAGAAGCAGAATATGCGAAAGTCATTATTATGACCGATGCCGATGATGACGGAGCCCATATTCAGTGTTTATTACTTACTTTCTTCTATCGCTATATGAAACCATTAATCGAGGCAGGACGTCTTTATATTGCCCTTCCTCCATTATTCTTAATCAAAAATGGAAAAGATCATCAATACGCTTACACGATGGAAGAGATGAAACAAAAGACAGCTGGCAAAAAATGTGAAGTACAACGATATAAAGGTTTAGGTGAAATGAATGCCGATCAGTTAGCGGAAACTACCATGAATCCTAAAACGAGAAGTTTAATTCGCGTAACCATCGAAGATGCGATACTTGCCGAAAAGAGAGTTAGTATCCTAATGGGAGATAACGTCGAACCACGTAAAGATTGGATCGAAGAAAATGTAGAGTTTTCTCTAGAAGACGATTATACGATCACAAAGAAGTAGAAAAGAGGCGTAAATATGATTTCTAAGAAAACAGCTTTTAATCAAATCTATAAAAATAGTATTCTCTGTTATGACTTAATCAAAGATAAAAAAAGAAAACAACAACAACTTCAAGAGATTTTACTAAACAAAGAATACGAAAACTTAGCACACTTTCTAGTCGCTAGCGCCTCATTTAATCGTGAAAAATATCTAAAAAAACACTCTCGCTTAGCGGTTGTTGACGATGTGTTGGCCTATACAAAAGATAAATATTATCATTTAAAAGAAGTTAGAGATATCGTCCGTTTAGATAATTTTCTATCATCCGTTTTGGAGGATAAATTATACTTAGAGGCAACTCGTCTTTTTTATACGAAACGGATTTTCTTACTTTTAGGTCAAGAAGTAGTCGCACCTTTTCTTCCTTTTCTTAAACAGAAAGAAGAAACCGTGATGAATAATATTGCGAAAAATATCGATAATTACTATATTGGATTGATTACAAATTAGGAGGGACGCCATGAAAAACAAAAATGAACAACCAATTACCGAGAAAATATTCGAATATACCTTAGAAGAAATCATGGGAGAACGCTTTGGAAGATATTCAAAATATATTATTCAAGATCGCGCAATTCCTGATGTCAGAGATGGGCTAAAACCGGTTCAACGGCGAATTTTATATGGAATGTATCGTGACCATAACACTTATGATAAACCTTATCGAAAGAGTGCGAAAACCGTTGGAAATGTTATGGGTAATTATCATCCTCATGGAGATTCTAGTATTTATGATGCGATGGTAAGAATGAGCCAATGGTGGAAACAAAATACCCCTTATATCGATATGCATGGAAATAACGGTAGTATGGATGGAGATAGTCCTGCCGCAATGCGTTATACTGAAGCACGACTTGCGAAAATCAGTAATGAATTACTTCGAGATTTAGATAAAGATACCGTAACTTGGGCCCCAAACTTCGATGATACCGAATTAGAACCCACGGTGTTACCGGCTAGGTTTCCTAACTTATTAGTCAACGGAACAAGTGGAATTTCCGCAGGTTATGCGACCAATATTCCACCTCACAATCTAGGAGAAATTATCGATGCGACAATCAAAAGAATCGATAGTCCGAATTGTACCTTAGATACGATTATGGAAATTGTTAAAGGACCTGATTTCCCAACTGGTGGGATTGTTGAAGGGTTAAGTGGTATTCGTAGCGCCTTCCAGACCGGAAAAGGAAAAATTATCATCAAATCGCGCACCTTTTTCGAAGAAAAGAACGGAAAAGTAGCCATCATTGTCTCAGAAATTCCTTTTGAAGTAAACAAAGCCCAGTTAGTTAGAAAAATCGATGAAATCAGAATTGATAAAAAAATTGAAGGAATTGCCGAAGTTCGAGATGAATCAGACCGTGATGGATTAAGAATCGCGATTGATTTAAAGAAAGATGCCAACCGTGATCTAGTCTTAAACTATCTATTAAAAAATACTGATCTAAAAATCAGTTACAGCTACAATATGATCGCTATCGACCATCGTCGTCCGAAATTATTAGGTTTACTAGATATTATCGATTCTTACTTACTTCATCAAAAAGAAATTATCCTAGCGAGAACAAAATTTGATCTTGACCACGCTAAGGCTAGACTTCATATCGTAGAAGGTTTAATTAAATGTCTTTCTATCTTAGATGAAGTGATTCGTACGATTCGTTCTAGTAAAAACAAAAGTGACGCCAAAGATAATTTGGTCGCTAAATATGCTTTTTCAGAAGCTCAAGCAGAAGCGATCGTTACCTTACAACTTTATAAGTTAACCAATACCGATGTTACTCTTTTAGAAGAAGAACTTGCAAATTTAACCAAAATTGTCGAGGGATTAGAAGCAATCTTAAAAGATGAAAATTTATTAAGAAAAGTGATGAAAGATGAACTTCGTCAGGTAAAAAAAGAATATGCTACACCTAGAAAAACCGATATTAAAGAGGAAATTACTGAGATTAAAATCGATACTTCAGTAATGATTCCTAAAGAAGATGTTATCGTCGCAGTAACCAAGGATGGTTATGTAAAAAGAACAAGTATTCGTAGTTATCAAGCCTCAAACAGCGAAGAAACGCAAGTAAAAGAACTAGATTATACCCTTGGTTTATATGAGATGAATACTCTAGATACATTATTACTATTTACTTCACTTGGAAACTACCTTTATATCCCAGTTCATACGATTCCAGATTTAAAATGGAAAGAGTTAGGAAAACATGTAAGTAATTTAATTAAATTAGAAGAAACCGAAGAAATCGTTGCCAGTATTCCAGTTAGTGAATTCACTAAAGACAAAATGATTTGTTTGGCTAGTGAGCAGGGAATGATCAAACAATCATCGCTTGCCGATTTCCAAGTATCTCGTTATTCTAAGCCAATTACTTGTATGAAATTAAAAACTGGAGACCGTTTAATTGCCGCTTTCCCAATGGAATATCCAGAAATCTTTATTGCTACCTCAGATAGCTATGGATTATGGTTTGATCGTCGGGATATCCCAATTGTCGGTTTAAAAACAAGTGGTGTTAAAGCAATTACGCTAAAACAAGATCATGTAGTTAGTGTCAATAATTTCAGTACTAGCTATCATGATGCGCTTCTCGTTATGACCACTAAAGGAACAGGAAAGCGAGTCAAATTCAGCGAGTTTGAAAAATCAACCAGAGCTCGTCGTGGCTTACTACTGCTTCGAGAAATTAAAAGTAATCCTTACCATGTAACGAAATCTTTAGCCATAAAGATGAAAGATCATATTGGAATTAAAACATCGACGGTTAAAATGTTAAAAGCGAGTGATTTCCCATTCATGGATCGTTATTCAGTAGGAAGTCAGTTAGTAAAAGAAGAAGTTCATGATGTCTTCCTAGTCGCAACTCTAAAAAAAAAAGAGATGGATACGGAAGAAAGTAATGACATAAATATAGAAGTAGGGGATATTCAGGTAAACGAAGAAGTTGAAGAAGAATCTCCAATCGTTATAGAAGTTCCTAAAACACCTGCCGCTAAACGAGTCTCTCTAAAAGAAATTGATGACCGTTTAATGACTATCGATGACTTTTTAAACGACGATGACTAAGAAAAAGGGGAAAAGTAATTTTTCCCTTTTACTATCAGAAAATGGGAGTATACAATGAAAAACAACAGTAGAGAAGAAGAATTAAAAAGAAAGCGAAAAAGATACGAGCGATTAGGGGCAAGACAATTTCAACAAGTGGTTTTTTGGGTAGAAAGAATAAAATATTCTATCCTCTTAACCTGTTTTCCCCAAATTACTACTTATTATGAAAAATTCTTAACCAAAAGTACAGCGAAAAAAATAAAGAAATGTCAAACCGATCAAGAGAAAAAGGCTCTTCTAGAAAATAGTCGTTATCAAAAATTATTGTTTCGCAAAGAAATGAATCATAGAAAGAATCGCAATTACCATTACCATCCTGGTTATTCCCAAGAACTGATTCCGTATTTAGAATGGAATAAACGTATTCATCAAAAGGAATTAAAGAAAAACATAGGAATTATCGCTCTTTGTCTACCGATAATATTGTTTTCTACCCCAAGTGGAATTCTTTTTCCTCTTTGTATAGGGTTATCGATTGTAGAAATGATAAGTGCAGTGATTAATTTCGAATGTATTAATCTTCAGGACTATAATCTAACCCGTATAAAACAAAATGAAAAATTAAAACGAATAGAAGAAAAAATCATGAACAGAGATTTACACCAATATTCTTCGGCTACCAAAGTAATTGCTTCCTCTCTAGAAAAAAGTACAGACATTCCTTCTGTTCAATCGTTGAAACAAGAAATTACTACCAAAGAAGAGTTAGAGAACTTAAAACAACTTCTTCTTTATTTAAAACAAAATCAACTTCAAGAAAACTTATCACCAAAGCATAAAGTATATAGAAAGGAAAAAGAATCATGACGATAACAACTACTATCCCATCAACGGTAATGTCTAGCCTAACTTCATACACATCGATCACCCTTACAGACGAAGATGTGAATGCCTTTACGAATACCACCCTTGGTTGTGTAACGACGAGTGCCACTTCATCGACTAGTTCGGAAACGGCCATTATCGATAAACCAGTTGCTAGTCTCCAGGAATGGAAGCAAGCAAAAGCCTATGTCGAAGCCTTAAATGAAGATGAAGTAAAAGAACTACTCGCATTCATTGAGGAAAAAGAAGCTGAATTTACGACTAATGAAGAAAATAAACCACTTCAATTAGTCAAAAAATAAGGAAACAAAACCCTCTCTTTTACATATAGTTTATTAGGTGGTCATATGTCTAAAGAGAACTTTAAAATGTTTGTAAGAAGTCATCCCGAACTAGTTCACTATGTAACCAATAATCAGATGACCTGGCAAAAATTTTATGAATTATACGATATGTATGGAGAAAATAATTCCATCTGGCAATCTTATTTTTCTTCTTCTGGAACAAACACCACATCTAGGCAACAAGCACCAAAAACAACCGCTAGTACAGTAGGAGATACCTCATTAAAAGACTTGTTTAATCTCGTAAAACAAATGGATTTAGAAACTGTTCGTAAGGGAGTAGATGGTTTATCAAAAGCCGTCGCTTTAGTACAAGACCTAACAACATCGAAAAAACAAAACAATTACCAAGCCCGTCCCTTATATAAACATTTAGAGGATTAATATGAATATCGAGACTCAGATAAAAGTAAGAAATAATCCGTATCTATACCGTTATTTAAGAGATAATTCCGCTTGGTACAAAGTATTAAACCGTCATCCTGAAGCCATTAAAGATATGGAAGAAGAAATGAAAGCTGCCTATCATTTGAATCCTAGTGATAAGATTGATGATTTAACCAGAAAAATAGAGAGAATTAGAACCTTTATGGACATTATTCAATGAGAGATTTCTATTTACGATTTTAGAAATCTTTTTTCTTTCTATTTAGATAAAATTCTGTTACAATAAGTTTAGAAAACAAGGAGCATGATTCAAGATGGAAGAAAAAATACAGAAAAAAACCGAAGAGATTATTGCGCTACTAGAAAAAGATCCTCGTATGATAGAGTTAAAAGCGTTAAAAGAAAAATTACTAGCTGATGACTCTTTTAAAGAGCTACTAAAAAACTATCAATTAGCAGAATATAAAAACAGTAAAGAAGTCCAGGAATTAAAGAAAAAAATCTTTGAAAATAAAGACTATGTACGTTATCAACAACTAGAAAATGAACTTTATTTTTTGACGTTAGAAATCAATCGCCATTTCAAAGAATTAACGGATCATAAGGATTGTGATGTAGCTTGAGAATTATCAGTGGAAAATATAAAGGAAAAGAAATATTAGGGTATCAATTAGAAGGTACTAGGCCTACTCAAGATAGGGTCAAAGAAAGCTTATTTGCGATGATTCAAAATGAAGTAGGGGAAGCGAAAGTATTAGATCTATTCGCGGGAACGGGTAATTTAGGATTAGAGGCATTAAGTAATGGCGCTAGACATTGTACCTTTATCGATAATAATCCTAAAGCAACACAAACGATAAAAAAGAATATTGATCACTTAGGAATCAGTCAGAATCAAGTAAGTGTAATAACGAGTGATTACCGAGCCTTTTTAACCCAAGATAAAGAGTCATATGACATTATTTTTCTAGATCCCCCATATCGATATACCTTCTTATCTGAACTTTTACCAACACTAATTCAACAAAATAAAGTAACACCAGCTGGAATAGTGGTTTGTGAATACGAAAATGGGAACTTAGATGAACGCTATCAAGACTTAGTTTTAATCAAGAAACGAAAATACGGATATAAGCAAATCGCTATTTTTAAAAGGGAGGAGACTTAAGTGAAAATTTATCTAGTTAGACATGGGGAAACGAATGCCAATAAAAACGATACCTTACAAGGGCAAAAGCAAAATCTACAACTGAATGAATATGGTGTCCGAGAAGCAACAAAATTAAAACAAAAACTACAAGATGTCACCTTTACGGCTTGTTATACTTCGCCACTTGTTCGGGCTTGGTCAACCGCCATCATTTTAGCAGGGGATAGAACGATAATTACTGAAGACAAACGCCTAATTGAACGTTATCTCGGTAATTTAGAAGGAGAAGACCGAAGTAAATACAACGCTAAAAAATATTGGGATTATCAGCTTAATAGTGATGATGAAGGCGTAGAAAAAATACAGGATGTCTTTCATCGATGTGAAAGTTTTTTAGAAGATATCGTTTCTAAACATGACGATACCGATACCATTCTAATCGTTTCTCATGGGGCAGTTGTCCGGGCTCTTCATCATATTTTAAAGAAAACCAATCGGCAGAACAATTTACGGAATTTTTCTATTCCTACCTGTTTCTGTCAAAAACACACCATCAAAAAGGAGGATTTTATCCATGAAAGATGATAGCGGGTACTTCTACTCAATCGAACCGGTTATAGATATTGATCATTTTATTGAACTATTGTTTGTTTGCCTTGCCCAAAATACATATCCTTATTTTTCAACTTCTTCTAAAAGAATTGTATCTTTACCAATAAATTACTTAGCCGGAATAGAAAATATTTTAAAAGAAAAAGAGTTTGGTTACTACTTTGCGGACCTCATTGACCTTCGTTTTTACTATGAACATCAATTAAGCTTTGAAAGGAAATTAAAAGCAATTCTAGCGACCTACCTAGAGAAAGAAACCACAAAATGGCACTATGATATTTTAGAAAATCAAATTCAAGTAGAAATGGATAGTGAAGAATTAGCTACCACCCTTTCTTTTTATGACGAAAAAACAAGGGAAAAGATGGAAAGATTTTGTCGTTTATTAACGGCATTCGGAACAAAAAGAGAAGATGCGTTAGAAAGAAAAGAAAATGATCGGATAGTAAAAAGAATTTATATCCGTAATGGCCAAAATACATTTAGCAAAAATTGGGATGATTAGATTTACTTATTGAATAAAGATAAGTAAATTTTTATTTACGAAAAAGTTCAACAGTCTTTTTAGCGGATTTTAATCGTTTGGATAGTACAGCTGGAATATCGGTTTGTTCAGTTATATAGATATCATTCAACCGCTTATTTACTATACTATCGGCAGTAATGATTAGTTGTCGCGTTGTTGAAGTAGGATCTTCTTTAGTTATAAATTCCTCTAGATAATTAGAAAAAATATCTTTCATTAAGAGAAATAGACTTTTCTTGTTATGAATAGTAAGTTGCTTCATTGACAAAGCAGTAAGTCGAAAATAGTCTGGATCGATAATAATCATTTTTTCCTTAGTAAAGATCGTGTTTCCTGCTCTTAAATCATCTAGTCGAATTCTTAATTTAGTAAGCAGAGTACATAACTGATTGATCTCTCTTAAATTATCTAATAAGTAATCTTTACTTTCTAGTAGAGGATTAATATCCTCTTTTTGATAATACTTGGCGGTATAGGCATCAATTTGAAAACTATAAATTAGATTAAACTTTCTACAAAATAAAGTCAGAAAATCAAGATTACTATATATATCTAATAATTCTATAAAATTAGGGTGATGAATTTCTTTTAGAATATCAAATACTTCAAGCGTTATTTTCCCTTCAAAAGGATCGCTACATTTCGGATAGTATACTTTTAAAATCGTTTCTTCATCGAAATAAACATTACCAAAACCACCATTAGCTAAATACTTCATATCCCGTTTATCTAATTTTCTATTTTTTCTATCGTAGTAAGCCATATATTCTCCTTTTTGTTAAAGATAATGTATTATAAAACATTTCTTGCGTTTGATGAAATGATTTTCTACCTTCTTTGCAGATTAGATAATGGCGAAATAAAAGTAAAGTATTGAGTAATATTTTAAGAAACAGTAGTATCTAAGTCAAGAAAATAAATAGAGTTTCCATTCGTTTTCTAATTATCCTTTTCTTCGATTTAAAACAACATCAAAAACAGTAAAAACAGATTTTAACTTAAGTTTATTTTTCGTTTTGTTTCGTCTCTTAAATTGATCGTTTTGAGTATTTGAAAAGTTTATGTCTATGATATAATTAACTTAGAAATTAACAAAAATAGTAAAGGGATAGTTAAAATAATTTTTTAGTATTATTTTAATCAGTAAATGTTTATGGTAAAGAATAAAATGAAAAGTTTAATCCTATTGGTATTCGTACTTTTTTGCGCGATAGGATGTAGTGAAAAAACGAGTAGCATAGAGGGAATTTCTATGCAAATTAAAGAAGGTACATTAACGACAACTGGAGCTACAGTTATTATTACTGATACGACAAAACAATCTTATACCTATGGAGAATGGTTTAGAATAGATAAGATGGAAAATGGGACATGGAAGGAATTAGAGCCAATCACAGAAGAGTATTGGTTTAACTTAAATGGTTATTCAGTTGGAAACGATAATAAATTAGAAATCAATCAGTCTTGGGGCTCTTTATACGGTGAGTTAGGACAAGGAAAGTATCGCTTGGTAAAAAAAGCGAATAATCACGATATTTCTGTTGAGTTTGAAATCAATGAATCATAAAAATTTACCCTTATTTTACCTTTATACCATTACCTATATCTAAATAAATTGTTTATAGATAATATTTGGTGTTTTCTTGACCAGAAAAGGATACTGAAGAAAAACTCAGTATCCTTTTGGCTTTCAAAAAATAGACCTATTTTCGCAATATTTTAAAAAAATTAGCAATAACAATTGACAATTGCTAACAAGTTGAATATAATGTTATTAGCACTTGAGAAATAGTAGTGCTAGAAGGTAGTGGAAGTGATGCTGACAAAAAGACAAGAAGATATTTTGAAATTGATTGTCATGAAGTATATTGAACTAGCGAAACCGGTAAGTTCTAATCTAATCTGCAAAAAGTTAAAATGTTCTAGTGCCACAGTTCGAAATGAAATGGTGGAATTAGAAAACTTAGGATTACTAGAAAAAACTCACACTTCATCAGGAAGAGTTCCGAGTGAAGCAGGGTACAGATATTACGTTGATCACTTGATGCAACCAAAAGAGATGAACGGAGAAGAAATGCTCAAGCTTCAAATCATTTTCAAAAATCAAAATTTGATGTTATCTGACTGTCTAAAGAAAAGCTTACAGTTGATTTCTGATATGACCAATTACACTTCAATCGTCTTAGGAAAAGCATCCCACGAAAATCAATTAAAAGAAATCAATGTCATACCATTAGACAGAGAAAATATGATTATTATCGTCATTACCGATAAAGGACATGTCGAACATAAAACAGTAACGATCAAAGATGTTTCTTTAGAGGAAGTGAAAAAGACAGTAAGTCTAATTAACGATTTAATTGTTGGAACACCAATCGATGAAGTAAGTAGTAAGCTAGAGTTCGAAATCAAACCGATTATCGGTAGATACGTAAAAGAGCACGAAATCATCTATAATACATTCTACCAAGTATTTCAAGAATTCTCTCACCAAAATGTCGATGTTGTCGGTAGAAATAATATGTTAAAACAACCAGAATTCAACAATGTAGACAAAATCAAAGAAATCCTAACCAAACTAGACGATGAGAACCTACTTGCCAATATTGAAACTGATAATAATGATATCAAGGTTTATATTGGGAAAGAAAATAACTTGGATGATGACGTAACGATTATTAAAACGACTTATCATACGCCATCAGAAGAAGGAACAATCGCAATTGTCGGACCAAAACGAATGGATTATGATCGTGTAGTAGCATTACTAGAATATATCAAAAGTAATATTGAAAAATAAGGAAGATGATACATGAAAAATAAAACGATAAACGAAGAGGTTAAAACAGAAGAACAAACCACCAATAAACCACAAGAAGAAAATAATCAGACAGAGGCAAAAGAGGAAACTTGCCACTGCGAACACGAAAAATGTCACCGTGACAAAAAGCATAAAAAATGCAACGGAAAAGAACATCATGAATTAGAAGAGGCTAAAAAACTAATTCAAGAACTTCAAGCTACAAATATGGATCTTCAAGAAAAATTAATGATTTCCCGTGCCGATAGTATTAACTATCGTAAACGTAAAGATGAAGAAGTGGCCAATTTATTAAAATTTGCCAATCAAGATTTGATCGTCGATTTACTAGAGATGATCGAAAACTTAGATCGAGCTAGTCAAGTAAAATGCGAAACAGAAGAAGCAATGAAAATCAAAAAAGGAATCGAAATGACTAGTACGCAATTCAAAAACATTTTAAGTAAATATGGCGTAGTCGAAATCGAGGCTTTAGGTTATCCATTTGATCCAAATTATATGGAAGCCATGATGGTAGCCAAAGATGAGACAAAACCGGATGGTATCGTCCTTGAAGTATTGATTAAAGGATACAAGTTAAAAGAAAAAGTCATTAAACATTCGGTAGTAAAAGTAAATAAATTAGAGGATTAGAAAGGATTTGATAATATGAGTAAAATTATAGGTATAGACCTTGGTACAACAAATAGTTGTGTAGCTGTACTAGAAGGAGGAACAGCTACTGTAATTCCAAACCCAGAAGGAGGAAGAACAACACCTTCTGTTGTATCTATGAAAAAAGGAGAGCGTTTAGTCGGAGATGCTGCTAAACGTCAAGCTTTAACCAATAAAAATACAATTTCTTCTATTAAACGTCTAATGGGTACAGACAAGAAAGTAGAAATGGAAGATAAGAAATATACGCCAGAAGAAGTTTCTGCAATGATTCTTTCTTACATGAAAGATTATGCTGAAAAATATTTAGGAGAAAAAGTAACAAAAGCCGTTATTACTGTTCCTGCTTACTTTAATGACTCTCAACGTCAAGCAACAAAAAATGCCGGAAAGATTGCGGGGTTAGACGTAGAAAGAATTATCAACGAACCAACTGCTGCTGCCTTAGCCTTTGGTCTTGATAAACAAGATAAGAACCAAACAATTCTTGTTTATGACTTAGGTGGAGGTACATTCGATGTATCTATTCTAGAATTAGGAGACGGTATTTTCGAAGTTAAATCAACAGCCGGTAATAATAAACTTGGTGGAGATGACTTCGATAACTGCTTAATGGATTATATCATCGATGAATTCAAGAAAGAAAATGATATCGACTTAAGAAAAGATAAACTAGCTATGCAGAGATTAAAAGAAATCAGCGAAAAAGCAAAGAAAGACTTAAGTGGTATGACTTCAACACAAATTTCTGCACCATTTATTTCTCAAGGAGAAGATGGGCCACTTCATATCGATATGACCATTACTCGTGCGAAATTTGAAGACCTTATTCGTGATCTAGTAGATTCTACATTGGAACCAGTTAGAAAGGCTTTAAAAGATGCTAAATTAAAAGCTAAAGACATCGATAAAGTTATCCTTGTTGGTGGTTCTACTCGTATCCCTATGGTACAAGAATTAGTAGAAAAAGAATTAGGACAAAAACCTTCTCATGAAGTTAATCCAGATGAAGCTGTAGCTATGGGTGCTGCTATTCAAGGTGGTGTATTAACAGGAGAAGTTAACGATATCGTCTTACTAGATGTAACTCCACTTTCACTTGGTATCGAAACATTAGGTGGCGTTATGACAACATTAATCCCAAGAAATACAACAATCCCTACATCAAAGAGTCAAGTATTCTCAACTGCTGCTGATAACCAACCTGCCGTTGACATCCACGTTCTACAAGGAGAAAGAAGTATGGCTAGTGACAATAAGACACTTGGTCACTTCCAATTAACCGGAATTCCTGCTGCTCCACGTGGGGTACCACAAATCGAAGTTAAATTTGATATCGATGCTAATGGTATCGTAAACGTAACCGCTAAAGATTTAGGTACAAATAAAGAACAATCTATCACCATCACTTCTAGTACAAACTTAACAGACGAAGAAGTAGAAAGAATGAGAAAAGAAGCAGAAGAACATAAAGAAGAAGATGAAAAACGTAAAGAAGCTGCTGATACAAAGAACGAAGCTGAACAACTAGTATTCCAAACTGAGAAATCTCTTAAAGATCTAGGAGACAAAGTCGATAAAAAAGAAAAAGAAGAAGCTGAAGACCTAATTAAAGATCTAAAAGAAGCTCTAGAAAAAGATGATCTTGATGACATCAAAGAAAAGAAAGATAAATTACAAGAAAAAGCAATGGCACTAGCGACTAAAGTATATCAACAAGCTGGGCAAGAAAGACAAACAGAATCAAACGATGAAGATGATAGTGATAACAAAGACGACGTTAAAGAAGCTGAATACGAAGAAAAATAATCATAGACAAAGAGAAGTTCTAGGTAACTAGGACTTTCTCTTATATATTAGGAGAAATGGAATGAAAAAAATGATACGTAGAAGTGAACAAGAACAAGAAAATACTTGGAACTTAGAGAGTATTTATACGAATAGGGATAGTCTTCAAGCAGATATTGAAAATGTACAAGCAAAAACACAAGAATTAGAATCATATAAAGGAAAAATTCTAGCTTCTAGTGAGAACTTAGTTTCTGTATTAGATATTTCTTTTGGAACTGAACGAATTATCGAAAAGTTATTTACTTATACTTTTCGTCGCTATGATGAAGATCTAACTAACGATGATGCGAATCGCATGAAGGGAGAAATTACCAATCTTTATACGAATTATCTAGAAAAAACTTCATTCATCACCCCAGAATTACTTCAACAAGATGAACAGATTATCGAAAAATACTTAAAGGAAAATAAAGAGTTGGAAAAGTATAAATTATGGTTAAAACGAATATTCGATAAAAAGAGACATGTTTTATCTGAACAAGAAGAACGAGTAATTTCTGCCTTTTCTAACGCTTTAAACACACCAGAAAACATTGCGGGTATTCTCCGTAATGCCGAAATTAAGTTCTATACCATTCAAGATGAAAATGGAAAAGAAGTAGAAATCAACAATGAAACTTATCAAACGTATATTATGAGTAAAGATAGAAGGGTACGACATGATGCTTTTGAAGCTTTGTATCATGCCTATCAAGATCATAAACAATCTCTAGCGGAAGCTTTACAAGGGAATGTCTCTAAAATCGTAGTCGAGAATAAACTAAGAGGATATTCAAACAGTAAAGAAGCAAGCCTAATAAAAAACCGTGTAAACCCCATCGTTTATGATAAGTTAATTCAAGAAGTACATAAACATATCGATGTTTTGTATGACTACTTTAAATTAAAAAAAGAAGTGTTAAAACTAGATGATTTCTGCTTATACGATGCAGGAGTAAATTTAGCCCAAGATACGAATCATGAATATACTTATGAAGAAGCAAAAAAAATCGTTTTCGATGTGATTTCTGTCTTTGGAAAAGAATATCAAGAAGTCGTAAAAGAAGCTTTTCAAGATAGATGGATCGATATCTACCCAAATAAAGGGAAGAGGGGAGGGGCCTATTCAGCAGGCTCTTACGATACAAAGCCATTTATTCTGCTTAATTTCCAAGGTAAATATCATGATGTATCTACCCTTGCTCATGAATTAGGACATTCGATGCACACTTATTATTCTAACCATAATAACTCTTATATATATAGTAGCTATAAGATTTTCGTCGCAGAAGTGGCTTCTACAGTAAACGAAATGTTACTAAATTATTATATGTTAGAACATTCGAAAGATAAGAATGAGAAAAAATTTATCTTAAGTGAAATGATGGATTTATTTAAAGCGACAATCTTTAGACAGACGATGTTCAGTGAATTCGAAGAATTTATGTATGATAGTGTAGAAGAAGGGAAAGCACTAACGAGTGATATCCTATCAGAGAAATATTATCAATTAAATGAATTCTATTTCGGTAAAGATATCGTAGTTAACGACGAAATCAGGTATGAATGGGCACGAGTTCCACACTTTTACTATAATTTCTACGTTTATCAATACGCAACCGGTTTAATCGCGGCGTGCTACATTGTAAATAGAATTTTATCTCACGAAGAAAATGCCGTAACTGACTATTTGAACTTCTTAAAAAAAGGAGACAGTATGGATCCAATAGAAGAACTAAAAGTTGCCGGCATCGACATGACAAGTGAAGAAGTTTTCACTAAAGCGATGGAAATGTTTAGAGATTTAATCGCTTCTTATCGAAAACTAGATCAATAAAAAGAGGTGAAGTATAATGGATAAGAAAGATTATTATGAGGTGTTGGGTGTACAAAAAAATGCCTCACAAGATGAAATAAAAAGTGCCTTTCGTAAATTAGCCAAAAAATATCACCCTGATGTCAGTAAAGAGCCTGATGCAGAAGCGAAATTTAAAGAAATTCAAGAAGCTTATGCCGTATTATCTGACGAAGAGAAAAGAAAACAATACGACCAATTTGGTCATGCCGCTTTTCAAGGTGGTGCTGGAGGAGCAGGTGGAGGCTTCGGTGGCTTCGACTTTTCTGGCTTTAGTTACGACGATATTTTTGACAATATTTTTGGTGATTTCGGGGGCTTTGGTGGAAGCTCTAGAAGAAGTAGTAATCGCGCGACCAAAGGCAATGACTCTTTAGTAAAAATGACCTTAACCTTTGAAGAAGCTGTCTATGGAACCAAGAAAGAAATCGAATTAGAAGTGACAGAAACCTGTGATCACTGTCATGGAAAAGGCGGTTTTGACGAGACTACGTGTGAACATTGTCATGGTAGTGGTACAATTACTAGTGAACAACATACCATCTTTGGTAGTTTCCTATCTAAGACCACTTGTCCACATTGTGGCGGAAAAGGAAAAAGTTACAAACGGAAATGTAGCGAATGTAATGGTACCGGAAAAATAAGAGTAGAAAAAGAATTAGAAATCAAAGTCCCAGCTGGTGTCGATACTGGAAATAGACTTCGCCTATCTGGTAAAGGTTCAGCAGGAACAAACGGTGGACCAAATGGCGACTTATATATCGAGTTTACCGTTAAGGATCACGAGTTCTATGTTCGTGATGAAGATGACATCTATCTAGAAGTTCCTCTTACTTTAACAGAAGCGATTCTAGGCTGTAAAAAGGAAATTCCAACTCTTTACGGAAACGTCAACTTAACCGTTCCGTCTGGTAGTGAAAGTGGTGATAAACAACGAATCAAAGGTAAAGGAATTCATAACGATAGTACTCATCGTAAAGGAGATATGTATATTGTCTTAAAAGTAATTACACCAAAGAAACTTTCTAAAGAACAAAAACGATTAATCGAGATGCTTGATGATACAGATTTAAATGATAAAGAAATCGATAAATTTAAACGTTTTGTTAGAGAAAATAATAATTAAAACAAGTTACTCAGGCACGAGTAGCTTGTTTTTTTACAATGTATTAAATTGATGTTAAGATTGAACTAGACATCGTTTCTTTATCTTAGAAAGATCTAACTCCGCATTTATCCTCTTTTCAATCGCTTGTACACAAGTCATAAAATTTTCATTACAAAACCGATCATGACTACCAATATTTGCTTTCGCTAAATTTTCTTCACTAAAATCCATTTGATCAGCTAAAAAGCGCCGACATAATTCTTGATACTTTGGCTGTTTTTCCGCTCTTTCTCTCGTTAACGCTCGTTGTAATCGTTCACCATCATCTTTAACTTCAATATAAATAGGGACAACCTTATCTTCACCAAAATACGCTTTTAACTGTTGATAACCCTCTAAAGTATTAATCTGTAGATAATTATTGTTTTCTAAATCAATCCCATAACTAGAAGTAAAATAAGTCCAAATACCATGTTCTGTATGATAACTTCTCGCTTCGATAATTAAATTTTCCGCTTCCATTTGATGATAAACCTCATCATTTACAAAATGCTAAGTAACGCCATCTATCTCCCCAATACGAATTGGTCGTGTGGTATAAAGTACAATTCTTCCCATAGCGGGATAATCTTGTTCGAGCATCTGAAAAATAGAATCCTTTCCACTTGAACTCTTACCTATAATACAAAATATCTTTCCCATACTATCCCTCCTTCTGCTGATTTTCTTTTTCTTTTAAGCGATCCAATTTCTCTCTAATTTGCCCAAGCATCCTTTCATTAGGAGAAGTATCTTTCGGTAAATAATATTTTTTCCCCACTAAGTTATC
Source organism: uncultured Bacilli bacterium (assembly GCA_944350365.1). GTDB lineage: Bacteria > Bacillota_I > Bacilli_A > RF39 > UBA660 > Alloscybalousia. The sequence goes on along the minus strand of CALVOU010000007.1, from coordinate 7,325 downwards.
TGGTAAATACTGTTGAACGACAAAATTATTGGGATAATCGTGAGGATATTTATAAATAGTAGAGTGAATCTTAATGGTCTCTGGAATATCGCCACAACGACCAGTCTCGACATCTTCTAACGCTTTATCTAAGGAAACATGTGCGGTATTGGATTTAGGAGATAACGCAAGCTCAATCACCACTTCAGAAAGAGGAATTCTCGCTTCAGGAAGTCCCACTAATTCACTCGCTGAAATCGCAGCCATTACCCGAGGTCCCATATCGGGATTAGCTAAACCAATATCTTCATAACAAATGACACTCATTCGTCGATAAATACTATCCAAGTCACCAACTGCAATTAAACGAGCTAAATAGTGTAGTGCCGCATCGACATCACTGCCACGAATAGATTTCTGAAACGCACTGAGTAAATCATAATGACCAGACTCGTCCTTATCAGAAATCATTATCGGTTTATTACTGATACTTTGTAATAACTCTAAAGTAACTTTTTTATCTTTCGTCGCATAAAAAGCCATCTCTAATAAATTATAAGCGTACCGTAAATCATTACCGGCTAAATGGGCAATATAAGAAATCGCGTCCTCAGTAATTTCAATTCCAGTTAAATCCGGGTGTTTTATGGCACGATGAAGTCCCTCAACGATATCTTCATAAGATAAATCCTGTAATTCAAAAATCTGACAACGACTACGAATCGCAGGATTAATTTTAAAATAAGGATTAGAAGTCGTCATCCCAATTAATGTAATTAAACCACTTTCTAATTGTGGAAGTAATAAATCTTGTTTATCTTTATTTAAACGATGAATCTCATCCATAATCAAGACAATTCCATCATACATCTTAGCTTCTTCAACTACGACATCAAAATCTTTCTTATTATTGATCGTAGCATTTAAAAAACGATATCTAACTCCTAAATCTTTCACAATAGCGGTTGCGATCGTAGTTTTACCTATACCAGGCTTTCCGTATAAAATCATCGAAAATATCTTCTTATTTTCTACTAAATTACGTAATATTTTTCCTTTTCCTAATAAATGTTTTTGTCCAATGACTTCATCAATAGAATTAGGCGTTAATTTTAAAGCTAAAGGTTTATTCATAGCATCGCAACTTCCTTTCTGTATTTTCCCATAAGCTTTTAGGATAAATAACTACCCATAATCGATTTAAAAACCCGCTAATATTATTCTACCAAAAAACTAAGTAAAATTCTATAACACATTAACCGTAGTGAGCTAAAATATGGTATAATACAAATGTAGTGGGGGAAGTACTATGAAATTAGATAAAGAAAGAGAAAGTTATTTACAATATGTCTTAATTGAACAACATTTAACAATGAACACGAAAGAATCTTACCGCCTAGAATTAGAAAAATACTGCAACTTTTTAAAACAACAGCATAATATCACGGATATTAAAGAAGTAAAATTTGACCATATTACTAAATATTTAGAATCGCTAAAAAGACAAGAAATTAGCCCCCAATCGATTGCCCATGCGATAACGACAATTAAAAACTTTCATAAATACTTTTTAAAAATTGGTTATTTAAAAGAAGATGTATCCAAGAACATTGAAAGACCTAAATTAAAAAAACAACTACCTAACACCTTAACCGTAGAAGAAGTGGATGAATTATTAGATATTCCTTTAAATACTCCATTTGACTATCGTAATAAAGCTATGTTAGAATTACTATACGGAACTGGACTTCGTATTAGCGAATTACTCAGTTTAACCCTAAATGATATCGATCTTACAAACTGTACAGTAAGATGTACAGGAAAGGGTAGAAAAGAAAGAATTGTACCGATTAATGATTATATTATCTCTTCTCTTCATCTCTATTTAGAAAAAAGACCACTTTTAGAGAAAAAGAAGAGTAGTAATTATTCAGAATTATTTTTAAATAATCATGGAAAACCAATATCACGACAAGGATTTTTCAAAATACTAAAAGAATTATTAATCAAAAAGAATTTAAATCCTAATGTCTCGCCACATACTCTACGCCACAGTTTTGCGACGCATTTATTAGAAAATGGGGCAGATCTTAGAGTAATTCAAGAGATGCTTGGTCATAGTGATATTGCGACAACGAGAATTTATACGCATATTACGAATCAAAAAGTAAGAAAAGATTACGAAGAATACCACCCAAGAAAGGACGATGAATAAAATGAAATTTAAACGAATATTTTTAGTAGTGATGGATTCCTTAGGAGTAGGGGAGGCATTAGATGCCAATAATTACGGAGATCAAGGAGCCAATACACTCGGTCATATTAAAGAAAATTATGATCTTTTTGTCCCAAATCTGCAAAAATTAGGGTTTTTAAATACTCTAAACATGGATGAAAATCCAAATGTGGAAGCTTATTATACCATCGCAAGACCAACTAATCCTGGTAAAGATACTTTGACTGGACATTATGAATTAATGGGCGTTAGAAACTTAGTACCATTTAAACAATTTACAGAAAATGGTTTTCCTAGAGAACTATTAGACCAAATCGAAAATATTACGCAACGCCGAGTAATTGGAAATAAAAATGCGAATGGATTAGATATCATCAATGAACTTGGCGAAAGACAACTAGAATATGGATTCTTAATTCTTTATACTTCTAATGGCTCTAATTTATGTATTGCGGCTCATGAAGACGTGATTCCAGTCGCAAAATTATACGAGTATGCAACAAAAATTAGGCAGATTACTTTAACTGAAGAATTAAAAGTAGGTAGAGTAATTGCTCGAGTATTTACGGGAAAGTCTGGTAATTTTAAATTTACTAATGAAAAGTGTGAATATGCTGTTAAACCACCAACCAAAAGTATCTTTAACTTACTAAGCGAAAAAGGATTTTCTGTTATATCTATTGGTAAAATTGCCGATGTTTTCGATGGAGAAGGGATTACCAAAAAGATTAAAGCGAAGGATAATTCTGAAGCAATTAATAAATTAACAGATATTATGGGAAAGAATTTTACCGGTTTATGTGTATGTAACTTAAATGACTTTGATCAAGAATATGGTCATAAAAGGGATTTAGAAGGCTATGCCAAAGCAATTGAAGAATTTGACGTAGAGATACCTATGATTATCAATAAACTGGATATGGATGATTTATTAATCCTTACAGCTGATCATGGATGTGATCCAACTTTCCCAGGTAATGGTCATACTAGAGAAAATGTACCAGTTCTTATTTTTGGCCGTAATTTAAAAGAACCTAAAAAACTAGATATCTTAGATTCGATGGCAAATATCGGGGCAACAATTACGCAAAACTTCGATACTATGCAACCATTAATCGGAACAGGATTTTTAGACAAATTAAAATAGCGTTATTTAGCGCTATTTTTTTCATCACATTGAAAACTTTTACAAATTGTTTCTTCCTGATCAGTTACATAATTAGCATGTTTACTATTACCAAAAGGTACAAGAAGCAACGTGACAACGAATTGTTTGATTATTATTCATATAAAAACCTCCATTTATAAAATATCCAAATAGTAGGGTTTTATACAAATAATGATACTTGATTATAAGAAGTTAACATAATATTAATTATACGAAGTTGCATTTAAGAGGAAATTAGATAAAAAATACCCATAAAATAAAGACATTAATAGATACTTAATTTTATTCACTACGTCGATCATAATAATATTTATACTTCATTGATTGATATATTTAATCTAATTATATATAAATGATAAATATCTATATAATCATCAATTATTGTATATATTATTATGTATTATAGATAATTAATTTTAATTATCCTATTATTTCCCGCATAAGATAAATATACGAATAAAACCTATGAATAAATAGCTTTTACTATTCTTAAACATTAATTAAACTCAATTTAAACATAAAATAGACAAAAAAATAGGGGAAGTAGAGTAGTACTCCCCTATTTTATTCTCTTTAAATTATACTTTTCTTGACTGAATTTCCGCAATCTTTTCTAGAACTTCTTTTGCGTTTTCATTATTAATTTCTGTATATCCTAGCTCTTTTAATGCTTGAACCTTAGCTGCATTTAATTCTTGGGTTCTGCTTAGTCGTTCTTCTTTTTTGTGTTCAATTTCTTGTACAAAGCGCTTATGCGTCTCAGCAATCTTTGATCGAGATGCCCCACCATTTGTATATAATGTCATAGCTGAGAATAAAATACTTTCAAAAATAAATTGTTGATTTTCATTAAAAGCATACTCAGTATGATCAATAAAGCCCATAGATTTAGACATATAAGCAAGAATATATTTTAATTCTTTATTTGTCTCCATCGACTGTAAAAAATGATATAGATAGCGATAACTATTATATGTATCTTTAGATTTATCATCAGCGAGTTTTTCTTTTAATAAGTTAATAATATCCGTCAATAATTCTTGTTCTTTTTTATTAAAACCTTTTAGATCGGTTAAAATTTCTTTTCCGTTCGTCTCTTTAACTCCATCATTTAAACGGTTTTCTACTTGAATAATATATTCGCCATCCACTTTAATATTTTCCATTTCTTCCGGAGTATTTACCCCAAGTAGACATAATATTTTCATGGCTTTTTCTTTTGGCCAATCATTTAAGTTTTTTTGAGCTAGATAATTATACAGCATCTGTCTGGATACCCCTAAATATTTTGCTAATCTTACTTTAGATATTCCTAATTCTATTAATAACTCATTTAATGCCATATACTATCAAACCTCCTAATATAATTCTATCACGTTTAAGTAAAAAATCAAGTAGTAAAGTTTACAAATCATTTACAATATATACCAAATTTTTTTATCGTCTTTACATACTGTTTTTACGATACCACCGCCTAAGCATTTTTCTCCATCATAAAAGACACAAGCTTGTCCCGGTGTAACTGATTTTACAGCATCATACTTTACTTTTATTTCGCCATTATCTAAATATTCTAAAGTAACTGGATAATCATTGGCACGATAACGGAACTTAGCACTACACTTAGTTGGACGCTCATCACTATTGAAATTGACAGTATCAATAATACAACTATTCGAATATAAATAAGGATTATCTTCACCTAAAGCGACGTATAAAATGTTATCTTGTAATTTTTTTCCTACGACAAATAATCTCTCTGCTGTTCCTCCTACTTCAAGTCCCCTTCTCTGCCCTATCGTATAATACATTAAACCAATATGTTCACCAACCACTTCATTAGTTTCGATGTTAACAATCTTTCCAGGCATATTTGGTAGGTAATTTTTCAAAAAATTCTTAAAGTTTCTTTCCCCAATAAAACAAATTCCAGTAGAATCTTTCTTTCTAGCTGTAACTAAACCATATTTTTCTGCGATTTTTCTAACTTCTGGTTTCGTTAATTCCCCAATTGGGAAAAGTACCTTACTTAATTGTTCTTGACTAAGTTGTGATAAAAAATAAGTTTGATCTTTATTTGTATCCACCGCTTTTAACAATTGTCCATCCTTAATTCTTGCATAATGTCCTGTTGCGATATAATCTGCACCAAGTCGTTTAGCTTCTCGAATAAAATAATCAAATTTAATATATTTGTTACACATAATATCTGGATTAGGAGTTCTTCCTTTTTTTAACTCATCCAAAAAATAAACAAAAACATAATCCCAGTACTCTTTAACAAAATCAATTCTGTGAAGAGGAATCCCTATTTTTTCACATACGGCTAAAGCATCATTATAATCCTGCTCTTGCGGACAAATTTGATCATTTAAATTAGGATTACCAAGGATATCTCCATTTAAAGAAGTATCCCAATTTCTCATAAATAACCCTTCTACCTCATAACCTTGTTCCTTTAATAAAATAGCCGCTACACTACTATCGACTCCTCCACTCATTCCAATAACTACTTTTTTCATTATCTTTAAAGAGATTTCTCTCTTGCCACCACCTTTTCCTGATACAATCACGTTTATTATACCGTATTTTGGCTAGAAAATAAATAATTTTATCAAGTGAGGAGTAACATATACTTCAAATAAAGAGATAAGACAACTAGAAACTAAACAGATAAGTAGAATTTTTAAGTATTTTCTAAAATGTTCTTTTAAATTAATATTCTTTTTTAAAAACAGTAAACGAAATAATTTACAAGCAAAAGATAAAGCATAAAAAGTAAGTAAAAGCCACATAACTAAATAAAGAAGTTGATGAGGAAAAATATAACTAAAAGCAACAAGTATTCCTTTAAACCCATAATTAACAAGAATAGAACTAATCGAAAAACCTAATACAAAGCATTTAAATACTAAAAAGCCCAAAATAAAAGGAATTCCAATAACTGATATACCTAATAACCAAATCAAAAGAATAGAAAGCAAATTAGCAGAAATACTATTGATTAAACTATCTGTATAATTTAGTTTATTCTCTTTAATACTAGTAAAAAAGCCATTTAAGTTATCTAGTAACAAAGTCTTATCTTCACTACTAATAAAGAAGACAAATAAAATACCAGCAAGAATACTAAGAACCATAATAGTAAGTAAAAATATATATTTCTTTTTTTGAGCCAATAGCTTGTCTTTATTTATTTTTTTAATATTCATCTTTCTATCACCTAGTTAACTATATTAAAAAATAAAAAGAATATACCGATAAATTTACTTTTAAAAAAAAATCTTATATAATAAGTACGAGGTGTTTATCAATGAATAAAAAAATGTTGAAATTCATGGCCATATTCTTAACTGTAATCATGGTTGGCTCTATGGTCGCTAGTGTAATTATTTATTTCCAATAGAAAACGTAGAAAAGAATTCCTCTTCTACGTTTTATTGTATCTATTATTCACTTAAAAAGAATGGCTGTAAAGTAATTTTAGTTTCTTTATCCGTATCCGTTTTAATAATACGATATAATCCTAAATTACAAGTCCTTGTTGTTTTGTTTTCTTTTTCTTCTGTTTTATTATCTAAACACCAGATCGGTTCTTCCCCATCACTTAATTTCTGCATATTTAAAAATCCAATAATAAGTTCAGCAACTAAAATTAAAATGATGATAAGTCCTAAGATATTAAAAACGATACTTAGTACACTACGTTTTTTCTTTTTTCTTTCTTTTTTCTTAGGTTCTGCCATCTGGATTTGTTCTTCTGTTACTTGCTGTTCTATATTTGTCTTATTATCCATCTTCCATCTACTCCCTCCTAATATACTACCATTATAGTCAAAACAAAGCTAGTTTGTCAATTAAAACGAAGAACAAAATGAAAAATAAATTTTTCATGTCCCAGTCGTTGCCTCCTGGGTTTTCTGCTTCATCGATAAAGTTACC
>CALVOU010000006.1 GCA_944350365.1 uncultured Bacilli bacterium | reverse complement strand
ATTAGCACTTTTATATAAAAGAGGAATTCATTTATGAATATAATTTTTTCAATTAATCATCTACACAGAAAACAAGTATTTATAAAATACTCGCATCTATTTATTTAAATAGGTTATCCTAGCATAACCGTCACCTATTTTAGGATAATTACTGATTGCTTCTTCAGATATGTTGGTGGAGGAAATTGTTTTTGTTGATTCATCGGTAGATTCTGTACAATTATAGCAATACATCACTTTATTGATCAAAAGTTTATTTCCTATATAACCAGAGCCCCCACCTCCAGAATACGTCATCGCTCCTCCACCATATAAACCACCTCCGGCACCACCATACAAAGCTGATCCTCCGCTACCAAACATTCCTTGATGACAGTACGCCATCGAACTGCTAATATGGACATAGCAACTTCCTCCTTCTGTTTGTGTAGCTCCCAATCCATAATAATAATTTTGCCCCGAACTACTTTTATGGGAAGTAGCATCATTTCCGGATATCCCTCCACCGGCACCACCAGAAGCGCAATCAACCGCTACATTAGTTCCTGCTCCTCCACCGCCACTAGCAACTATTAAAATGGAATTCTGTTTATCTTTTAAAGTAGATAAAATCCCAGATTCTGTTGCGATATGTGTGGCTCCTCCTCCAGAACCACCATAAGAATTGGGATCAGTATTATATTTACTGTTACCACCACCATTATATCCACCCAAATACTCTTGATCAGTAGCAGTTCCAGTTAAACCTTGCCCACCTACATTAATATATAAGATGTCGCCTTCATTTAACGTTATAATCCCAGTAGAATAAGCACCATAGCCACCAAAACAACTTTTTGAACTATAGGTATAGTGTCCACCACCTTGAGCTCCCCAGACTTCCAGTTTATATTTTCCAGTCTTATTTGCAATAAACACTTGCTCCGCCCCAGTATAAGCAAAATTCGTAACAACAGGAATTGATTCGCCTTGCTTTAATACTAGTTCTCTTCCTACTAATCCTCCTTGACAACCTATTTCTAGTATTACCTCGACTGTATTTTGATTCTCTACGATAATTACTATTTCTTTTAATTCTGCTGCTCGGATGATACCAATTGGCAAATTCTTGCTTTCATTTTCAATACAGTTTACTGTAATATTTTCTTTTTCTTCTTCTGTTAAAGAGCTTAAAATTTGGTAATACATTTCATATTCTGTTTCGCGACTATTATCACTTACCAAATCAATTACAATTTTTTGAATACTATTTCTTGGAATAATCATTTGATTATTGGTTGATGTAGAAGAAGTAATGGTATAGTTTAATTCTACTGCTTCTAAAACAATAGCATTTGTATTTTCTTTCGTTAATTTAAAATAAGAAAAAGAAGGATGAACAAAAAAAAGAAAGGAAATTAAAATAAAGATAATGATAATATTAATTATTTTTATATGTTTAACTCTTTTCATAGAACCTCCACCATTATACTTTAACTAACTATTCAACCACATATGGATTTTCTTTCGTTCCATCCCCACCATAGATTACTTTAATCCCTTCTTTGAGAGATATAGCAGGGCGAACACCATAACTAAGATGAACCATGTTAGTTCCTGAATAGCCTTCAGCATAAATAAGAAATTCATCAGCTACTGATCGTCCAAAACGATCAGGTGTCATAGCCCACCAGTATTGATTATTCCACAAGTAATAATCCGTATTCTTCATACCATACACCCCACCTGCATATACTACTTCATCCCCACTTAATAATGCCATTGGATAAGTTAAGGCGCCATTCCCATTTTCTTCACTTACCGTAAAACGATCATTTTCATTTACACATTCTAGAGTTGGCATTTTATTGGCAATTAATCTATTATAGGCACCGTAATACGTCTCTATAATTCCAATCCCACTGCCAGAAGAAATACTTCTATCATTACACCACACAATATCTTCTAGCTCATTTGTATATTCAATCATATTTTGACTATACCATTCATCAATTACCACTTTAATAGCTGAGTTATTAGTATTTTTATGGGTTTCACTATAACTACTCGATCCTGCAGTTCCGTACATATATCCTACATGGGTATTATCGGAAGAATTAGTGTTAAAAGCACTGTTTCCTATCATAGTAGAACTTTCAGTTGCTGTACATTGTCCCTGTTCATCAGGTGCCCCATTATAAATTAATTTTATTCCACCAGTATCTGTTGTTCTCACGATCTTCCAGCAAAAATTCGCAAATTTTACATTATTGTTCACTACTGCTCCACGATAATACATAATCGGATATTCATCATTCTCTGTTCCATGTAAAATATATAACCCTTTCCCATTCGTATCACTTGAAATTTGACTAAAATCTATTCCAGTAGGACTGGTTACATAAGTACTAGCGATATTATCCATTACTGCTTCTTTTTTGATTACATCAACTAATCTTCTACTAATTGCCTTTCTTTCAGTAGTCGCTTCTACTTTCGCACCAAATTCCAATCCTTGATCTTCATTTTGCTCTTTACCAGTTTCTTGTAACCACACTTTCAAAATATAATATTGTTTCTCTTTCGGTTGAATAATTATTTCAGTATCTAATTCAATCGTAGTCACTTTCTCGTTAAAAGTCCCACTGATTATTTCCTCCCGTTGAGCATAACCTTCGTCTGCTTTATACAATTTCCATTTTAAATTTTCACTTTGAACAACTTCTTTATTTTTTTGTAAGATAATATCGTCCAAATATAAATAATAAATGGCTTCTAATGTTCCGGTATTTTCTATCGCAAATTGATGAATACCAGCATTCTCTTCATTACTTGGAAAAACATTTTCTAAAGTAATATCTTGTCCTGTCAAATAAGTTAATCTTAATGTCCCACTTTCTGTCACTTGTTCATCAGAAGTAGCAATTGCTGTAAAATAAGCATAACTTAATCCACCCACTACAAAAACTGTCGCTATAATCATTAAACTAATATAGATTGTCTTTTTCATTCCTATTCTCCTACTTCTATTTTTTTACTTAACTTCTTTCATTATACAATCTATTACAGGTTATTTCTAGTGTTAAAGTTCTTTTTATAAAATGTTATTGTATTATTAAAATTTACAGTCAAAACAAAAAAAAGATAAAATTGTGGTATTTTTGTTATCTCATTATAATAGTAAGTGCAAAACAAACAGTAAGTTGGAAATATAAAAGAGATTTATTCGTAAATTAATCTCAAGAAAATATTTACAGATTACTAAAAAAACGAGTATAATACAGTAAGAAAAAAAGAGGGAATTCTATGTTTGATGAAGGAAAAGGCGCTAAAGGCGGGAAAAAAGATCTAATACAAACGAAGAAAAACAAACAAAAGAAAAGAAAATTATCCGAACAGGAAATAGAAGAAAAATTGTTAGCTGAGAAAAAGGAAAAACAAGAAAAAGAAAAACAGCTCATTGCCAACAACTCACCTAAAAAAGAGCAAGGAAAACAACCACCCCAAAGAAGAAAAAAAGCGGGAATCGCACCCGTTCCAGAAGATAAAAAGAAAGAAAAACAAGCATCACCAAAAGAAGAGTTAACAAAGGCAAGCTCTTCACCAAAAACAGTCAATAACCAAGTGTCTCTGGAAAATAAAAAAGAAAATCTAAAAAGAAAAAATATAAACGGTATAAATAATACTCAAAAAGAACCAGAAAAAAGCAAGCCAGTTGAGATTACAAAACAAAAAGAAGAAATAAAAGAACAAAATATAAATCATGAAGAGAAACAAAAAGAAAACATCCAAAGAAAAAAAAGAAAAGCAGGCATACCATCTAAAGAAGACACAGAACCACTAGAAAACGATTTTTACGAAGAAAAAAATACTTCCCCTACTGTTCAAGAAACCTCTTTACCCCAAGATGAAAATCCTCTTTGGGAACTAAAAGTGATCCAAGAATTAGAAAATTTAATCAAAGAAAATCAATATCAATTAGATAAATTATTCGCTGAATACTATTTATTAGAAAAAGAAGTAAAAGAAGTTCAATACAGTGAAGATGCAAAATACCTATCACAAGAAATAGAAAAACTACTAGATCAATTAGAACAAATCAAACGGGAATTAGAAATTCTCGTTGATACTGTAGATTTAGAAAATATCTATGAATTACATGATGACTACTTAACTTATCTAGTAGATAATTATAAACAACAAGCATCCAAAGAAATGATTATCGATCAAGTTCAAGACTTTAAACACGATCCTGAATATATGTCCATCATGAAAAAAATTATTCTTTTCGAACAAGCCCGTGATGAATTAGAAGAACAAGTAAAAGAAAAACAAAATGAACTAGACCTTCGTGATCAAGACTTCGAAATATTAAAAACAGAATGTCTAGAAATCGAAAAGACAATCCCCTTACTTCAGCGATTAATCGATGAAGCTAACCTCGCCTTAGAAGAAATACAAACTAAAGTAGCAGAAACTGTTCACGTAACAGAAAATGTTAAAACAAGATTAAAGAGTTCACTTTCTCTAATGACACAGATTCTACTGATGATGGCTTTATTAAAAAAGAAACCATTTAAACAATCGATGGGGTTAATGGCAGTAGAAGGCATAATAGCCGCAAATATAGTAAAAGAATTATTAAAACCTAAAGAAGTAAAAGAAATTACTTTGACAAGTGATATTAAAGACTATCAAGATGAAATTTTAAGCGCAATAAATGATGTTGGTTCAGTAACCGTTTTAGTAGAAAAAAGCCTGGTGGATATTCAAGAAATTCATAAAAATTTCGAACATGATTTTAGTATCTACCAAGATTTACCAGAATATAAAGAATTATTAACCATAATCACTACCATGGAAGAAGAACTTACCGCCAATAAAGAAAAAATCATCTTTGTTCAAAAAGAAATGGCAAGAGAACTAGAAAAAAATGATCAAAAAGTAAAACGATACGAAAATCTAACCGCATAAAAAAGTGTTCAAATCAATGAACACTTTTTTTAATTCTTAATAATCGTTGCCCGAATTCCTTGGATAGCGTTAGATAAATTCGTAAGTGACGTGATAATTGCCCGATGATTCGTCTTTTCGACAAAGTCAACAGCCGCTTGAACTTTCGGAAGCATACTTCCTTTTGCAAAATGTCCAGCAGCAATATAAGACTTCGCTTCTTCGACAGAAATTTCTCCTAATTTTCTAGCATTTTCTGTACCATAGAAAAGTTCAGCTTGTTCAACATTAGTCAAAATAACCAACATATCTGCATTTAAATTGACTGCCATCAACGAGCTAGCCGCATCTTTATCAACAACAGCGTTAGCGCCCTTTGCCTCATTCTGTTTAAAGATCGGAATACCGCCACCACCGGCAGCAATCACGATACTTCCCTTTTCAACTAACGTTCTAATCGTATCAATTTCGACAATTTCTAACGGTTTAGGAGAAGCAACTACTTTACGATAACCACGTCCAGCATCTTCAACGTAGATTTCTCCCGTTGCTTCCATCATTTTTTCCGCTAAGCGTTTACTGTAGAATGGCCCAACTGGTTTAGTGGGATTCTTAAATGATGGATCATAACGATCGACTACGACTTGAGTAACCAACGTGACAATACTCTTTTCGATTCCTTCATCCTCTAACACATCACGCAATCCTTTTTGAATATGATAGCCAATATAACCTTGCGACATCGCTGTACACTCGGGAAATGGCATATAGGGGATATCTTCATTCTGATAAGAATCCTCAAAAGCTAAATTGATAACCCCTACCTGTGGTCCATTTCCATGACTGATAATAATCTCATGTCCATCCTTAATCAGAGGGACAATGTTTTTTACTGCCTTTTTAATTAAGCTTTGTTGTTCCTTAGGATTATTCCCTAAGGCATTACCACCCAAAGCGATGACAATTCTCATTTTCTAGTTTCTGGAACTTGTTGAGTAATACAGTGAATATTACCGCCACCTAGTAAAATTTCTCTAGCATAAATTGGCTCGATTACACGATCAGGATATAATTCCTGTAATTGTTTAATGGCTAATTCATCATGAGGATCTCCAAATACTGGAACAGCAACGAAACCATTACCTGTATAATAATTGACATAAGATGCCGCTAGTCGATCTCCTTCTTCACGAGGAAGCGTTCCATCTACTGCGTCTACCCCTTCACTTTCCTCCTTCGTAATTAAAACAGGAGTTGGTGTTAAGATTTTATGAATTTCTAATTTTCTTCCCTTAGCATCTACTTCATTCGACAAATATTCATAAGCTTCATGACTACGCTTATATTGAGGATCATTTTCATCATCGGTCCAAGCAAGAGCAACAACACCTGGACGAACGAAGTTACACATATTATCGACATGACCATTTGTTTCGTCGTTATAAATACCTTCTTTAATCCATAATACCTTTTCAACATTCAAATATTCACACAATACTTTTTCGATTTCCTCTTTAGTTAGTTGTGGATTTCTTCCAGCCGATAATAGACACTCTTCGGTTACCATTAAAGTACCTTCTCCATCGACATGAATAGAACCACCTTCTAAAACAAAATCATCTAAACGATAACGATTAGCCCCTTCTAATTCACACATTTTAGAAGCGATACGATCATCCTTATCCCAAGGGAAATATAATCCATCTACAAGACCTCCCCAAGCATTAAATGACCAATCGACACCACGAAGTTCTCCTTGATCATTCACAACAAACGTCGCTCCACAATCACGAACCCAAGAATCATCGTTACTCATTTCTACTACACGAACATAATCGTTCAACATATGTCTAGCATTTTGATATTGACTATCACTGACAATCACCGTTACCGGTTCGTATTTACCAATCGTATTTGCTACTTGAGTAAATACTTTTTGGGCAGGTTTTGCCCCATTTCGCCAATTATCTGGACGTTCAGGCCATATAATATATGTCCCACGATGTGGCTCGAATTCACCTGGCATTCTAAATCCATCTTGTTTTGGCGTACTATTTAACTTCTTCACGTTTCTTATCCTCCTTTACAAAACAAACAAGAATTTCTTCAATAATAAACGATACCACAACCCCGATAATTAATGGCATATTCGCCATAATAGATTCCATTGAGAAATCAACAAATAAAGTAAAGACAACACCTAAAACCAATAATACTAATGGTACCCAAGTCATTAAATTAAGAACAAAATTATTTCCTGGAACTTTATAAGCTCTTTTGGTTTTATCGGTTTTTCTAAGCTTTAAGAAAGCTGGGAATAATGGGATATAACTGATTAACAAAGTAACTAAACTGAAACTAAAGAACGTCCAGAATAAGTTAGAAGCTGATTCACTAACTTCACCCAAAACGATACCAGCAATTACGATAACAGAAGCAACGATACCATTAATGATTGAGGCCATATAAGGAACGCCTGCTTTATTCGTTTTAGAAAATACTTTTGGAAGTCCACCGTCATCAGCAGAATATTTAGCTACTGAATTAACACCAAATGACCAAGAGACAATGTTGGCAATCATTGTATAGATAAACATAAGTCCAACTACGATAACAATTCCGCGAACTAAGTCAGCATTAACCCCAAGATCAGTAAGTAAAATCATAAAACTTTCGGTGATACCAGAAGCTTCAGCTTCTTCCAAACTCATCGCAATATTGATACCAGTAGCTGGCAAAATATAGAATAATGCCATTAAAGCTCCACCGATAATCAAGGCTTTAGGAATTTCTTTTTTCGGATTTTCCATATCATCGGCAAAAGTTGCCACAACTTCAAATCCTAAGAAATTAAAGATAATCACTGAGATGAAAGATAATCCTGCTAAATCAAGAGATGGTAATAAATCCGCTACACTGTGAATTGGATTAGCACTTTTTCCTGTTTTTAAGAATACATAAATACCAAGTAATCCTAAAGATACCATAAATAGAATCTTACAGAATGTTCCGATATTTACAATCCATTTACTTTCACCAATTCTTTGTGTACCAAGTAATGATACAATCCAAGTATAACCAAGTTGTAAGATAAGTAACCAGACAATCGATAATTCAATATCGAAAATACCAGCTACAACATCAGTAACCGCTACCGCTAAGGATGCAATCCATAGTGGAAAGTTAATCCAATAATTCCAAGCCACTCTCGCTGCCCATTTTTTACCAAATGCTTTTTTTACCCAGTCATACATTCCACCTTCACTTTGAAAAGTACTACCAAGTTCAGCTGAAATTAAACCATAAGGTAAACAAAAAGCAATAATTAAGAATAACCACCAAAAATATTGGCTATTTCCTATCGCTGCAGTTGGCGCAACACTCTCAGCTACTAGTGTAATACAAACCGTAGCTAAAATAGCGTCAAACAGTCTAAACTTTTTCTTCGTTTTTTTCTCGTTTTCCATTTTTTACTCCTCACTTTTTTTAATAATACTCAAGGTTTCATCCATTTTCCCCATAAAATATACTAATAGTGCTCGCATTGCTGTCAAACGATTTTCTGCTTCATCAAAGACGATAGAATATTCGGAATCAATTACTTCATCTGTCACTTCCTCTCCTCTCGAAGCTGGTAGACAATGCATGAATTTTACATGAGGACTAGCTTTCTTAATCATATCCATATCGACTTGATATTTTGGATAAAAGATTGCCATTCTTTCTTCTTTAGATAGTTCTTTTTCATACAAGCCATACCAGACATCTGTATATATGAAGTCAGCATCTTTCAATGCTTCCTCTTCATCATCGGTAATTAAGAAGGTACCACCTGATTTTCTGCAGTTTTCTTCCGCAATTTTAATATGTTCATCTCTAAGTTGGAATCCCTTAGGTCCAAAATGAACAAAGTGTCCTCCTAAATGAGTAACGATCATCATCAAAGAAGCACATACTTGAGTCGCATCTCCGACAAAAACAATTTTTAAGTCTTCAAATCTTTTCCCTTCAGGCATATGTTCCATAATGGTCGTAATATCTCCCATCTCTTGAGTTGGATGGTTATAATCACTCATCCCATTAATCACAGGAATATCAGAATACTTAGCTAATTGATCAACACTTTCATGTTTTTGAACACGTGCCATCAAAATATCGACTAATCTAGACAACACTTTAGCAGTATCCCCTAAACTTTCATGAGCGCCTAGTTGAATTTGTCCAGGTGCTAAGTATTGAGCATGTCCACCCAACTGAGTCATCGCTGTTTCAAAAGAAACTCTCGTTCTCGTTGAGGATTGCTCGAAGATCATCCCTAATGTTTTGTGATACAAGACATTAAGTGGATGTCCTGCCTTAATGTACTTCTTGATTTCAATTCCTAAATTCAAGATATCAAGAAGTTCTTCTTTTGTAAAATCTTGGGTGTCAATAAAATCTTTTACTCTCATTTTTTTCCTCCATTTCTTTTTCTCATACAACTTCTACTTGATCTCTGCCCACAGCTTGTCGTAATGGACAATGTCTTCGCCGATATTTTCGACAAAGGAACCTCTATGAAAAACAGCATCATCAATATTCGCTGCATGATTCTTTAAATAGGATTCTGGTAAAGAAGCTTCTGCTTTTTTATTTACATTCTTATACGGATAATCCTCAATAATTTTTACCATGACATCGTCACGTAAAATATAATCGATAAATCGATAAGCATTCTCTACATGCTTAGCATTCTTAGGGATCGCAAAATTATCGATACTAACCGCAAATCCCTCTTCAGGAATAATAATTTCAATATTCGGGTTCTCTTGAACAGCTAAAGCTGCCTCTGCATTCCAGATTACCCCGAGAGCCGTCTCCTTAGAAATCAAAAATGTCTTAGGGCTGTCACTATCATACGCTTTAATATTTGGTTTTAATTCTAATAACCAATCTTTTGCTTCTTCTAACTTAACTGGATCGGTCTCATTCATATCATATCCTAAAGCTAGAAGAGCCATCCCAATTACAATCCTTTGATCATCCAACATCACAATATTATTGCGATAATCTTTAGAAAGTAAATCTTGATAAGTGGTAATTTCATCGGTCACCAAATCACGATTTACCGCAATCACGACAGAGGCAGCAATAAAGGGAACACTATAATCATTATTTTTATCATAAGATAAACCTAAATAATTGGGATTAATATTTCCTAAATTGGTTAACTGTGATAAATCCATTTTTTGAATTAAATCTCGTTTAATCATCAACTCGATCATATAATCACTAGGAAAAATCAAATCATAAGTTCCCTCTTTAGCGGATTGAACTTTAGCTAAACACTCCTCGTTTGAAGAATAAGTTCCATAATTCACAATAATTCCCGTTTCTTCTTCAAAATCACGAATCACCGAATCTGGAATATAAGAAGACCAATTTAACACGTTGAGTACATTACTACTTTCCTTTAAAGCGCAACCATTCAACAAAATAATGGCTACTATTAATATAACTATTATTTTCTTATTCATACGCTTTTTCCTTTCCACTCCGTTTTATCCTTATCACTGTAGATAAAGTCAAAATGGTAATGACCACTAATAAAATTAAGCTAGATAACGCGTTGACATCCGGAGTAATTCCCGTTTTAATCATCGAATAAATCTTAAGTGGTAACGTATTACTTCCCGGTCCTGCTGTAAAATAACTAATGACAACATCATCTAACGATAAAGTAAAAGCAAGTAGTGCGCCTGAAATAACACCAGGCATTACAGCGGGAAGCGTAATATGAAAGAACGTTTTTATCGGAGATGCCCCTAAATCAGAGGCTGCTTCTTCCAAATGAGGATCTAGACTATTCAAAACGCTTCTCACACTCACTACCACAAAAGGTAATGAAAACGCAATATGCGATAAAATCAAAGTATGTAATCCTAATTCGATATGAAAAAAGGTATAGATCGATAGTAACGCAATTCCCAAAACAATTTCCGGAATAACGATCGGAATATATAAAAGTTCATTTAAAACGCCACGTCCAAAAAACCGATATTTTTTTAAAGCAATAGCCGAAACTGTCCCTACAACGGTAGAAACCAAAGTGGAAATAACCGCAACAAAAAGCGTATTTCCTAGAGCTTCTAATAAACTTCGATTTTCTAATAATACCCGATACCACTTTAAAGTAAATCCTTCAAATAATATATTAAGCTTAGAAGTATTAAACGAATAAAGGACTAAAACTAAGATAGGTAAATAAAGGAAAAAAAGTACTAACCCAATAAATAGGTTTTTTAAAAATCTCTTTTTTTTCATTAGAATCCCCCCAAATCGTCCATTTTTCCGCCTGCTTTCTTATACAGTTTAACTAGAAAGAAAGTAATGATAATCAAAACAATAGAAACACTAGCCCCAAATGGCCAATTTCTAGCAACCAAGAACTGATTCTTAATCAAATTACCAAGTAACATTAACTTACCTCCACCTAATAAATCAGAGATAAAGAAATAACCAATTGCGGGAATAAATACCATCAAAGAGCCATTAAACAAACCTGGTAACGTCTCAGGAATAATCACATGAATAAATCTCTGCCACTTACTTGCCCCTAAGTCAGAAGCTGCTTCAAGCATCGAGCGATCTAACTTATCTACCGCACTATAAACTGGTAAAATCATAAATGGTAACAACGTATAAACCATTCCAATGATAATTCCTAAGTTATTATACATTAACGCTAGTGGCTCATCGATTAGATGTAATTGGGAAAGAACAGTATTGATTAATCCTTCTTTACGAAGTAAGACAATCCATCCGTAAGTTCTAATTAACGAATTGGTTAAAAAAGGAATAATCACCAACATTAAGAAAATACTCTTATAACGAGATTTCTTTTCCGAAACAAAAAGACTAAAGGGATAAGCAATACAAATACAAATGATCGTCGTCATAAACGCAATCAAAAAAGATTGTAAAAACACTTTAATATAGACGATATCTAAAATCTGAAAATAATTTTTTAGGGTAAATACTTGAATAATTCCTCCGTAATAATCATTTTGAAAAAAACTAATAATAAAAATATAAAGTAATGGTAAAACAATCAAGAATAAACAATAGAAAATAATAGGAAGTAAGATCAACCATTTTATCTTAGAATCATACTTTTTCATGAGAATCACCTTTTAATACAATTAAATCTTCAGTCTGATAATTCAAATAAACAGTTTCTCTATTTTTAAAATCCTCGCTTCCTTTCCTAAGTTCTACCTTAATTTCTTTACGATTAGATAATGTACCAATCACTTGAGTAGCCGCACCATCAAAAATATGATTTTTAATTTTTAATGGTAAGTTTTTATCATTTTTTTCTTCTTCTAAAGTAAAGTTTTCTGGACGAATAATTATCGATAAGTTATCTCCTACTTTATACCCTCGTGAAGGTAAAGTAAAAATAATATCCTCTGTAACTCTCACGATAGCTTGTTCATCAGAAATCGATTCTACTACGCCATCAAAGATATTGGAGTCACCAATAAAATCAGCCACAAATCTCGTCTTAGGATGAGAATAAATATGATGCGGAGTATCGATTTGTTGAATTTTTCCTTCATTTAAAATTATGATACGATCACTCATCGTCAAAGCTTCATCTTGACTATGCGTAACATAAATAAAAGTAATCCCCATCTTTTTTTGTAAGTTTTTAAGTTCTAACTGCATCTGCTTACGTAATTTCTGATCCAAAGCCGATAATGGTTCATCTAGTAGTAGTACTTTAGGTCTGTTGATTAACGCTCTAGCAATCGCTACCCGTTGTTGTTGTCCTCCTGATAATTCTCTTGGTTTTCGATTTCTAAATTCACCCATTTTAACTAAATCTAACATTTCTTCTGTACGTTTTTTTATCTCCTCTTTACCAACATGTTTCATTCGAAGTCCGAAATTAATATTTTTTTCTACTGACATAGTAGTAAACAACGCATAATTTTGAAAAATCGTATTGACCTCTCGTTTAGTAGGATCTAAATACGTTACATCGACACCATCGATCATAATTTTTCCCGACTGAATAAAATCAAGACCTGATATTGCCCGTAAAATTGTTGTCTTTCCACAACCAGACGGTCCTAAAATCGTCAAAAATTCCCCTTCATAGACATCGATAGAAATATCATCGATCACATTTTTCTTACCATAACTTTGACACATGTTTTCTATCCGTACAATTACCTTTTCCATATAAGACTCCCTATACTATATAAATAATTATACAAAAAAAAATGAAAAAGGTATAGATTTTTTTTGCTTATGGTTCAAACAAATTAAAAAACAAACCTTTTCTGCCTGCGTCGTTACTCACTAAAATTTCCCATTAGCAAATAAACTAACCTTTATTCTCCACAAAATTTCTGTTTTATTTTTTACATTTAATCCCCTATACTAAAATTTCTAGCATATAAAAAAGAGTATATATCACTCTTCTATTTATTATCCATTAATCCTTAACACTTGACCAATTGTCAAAATATCACTCGTTAAATTATTCATCGCTTTAATTGCGGAAACAGTAGTATTATATCGTCTCGCAATCGAATATAGGGTATCCCCACGTTCTACAGTATGGGTAATCAAAGAGGAACTGCTAGTAGGAATCTGTAATACTTGACCAATACTTAAAACATTACTAGAAAGGTTGTTCAAGCTTTTAATCGCATCTACTGTCGTATTATATTTTCTAGCTATAGAATACAATGTATCCCCTGCTTGAACGGTATAAGTAACAGAAGGAGATGTATCTCCATCAGATGGATTGGTAGGTATCTTTAATACTTGACCAATACTTAATACATTACTAGAAAGATTATTCAAACTTTTAATCGCATCCACGGTAGTATTATATCGTCTCGCAATTGAATACAACGTATCCCCTGCCTGAACAGTATAAGTCGTAGAAACAGAACCACCACTTTCCTTAACCGGAATCCTTAACATCTGACCAATAGTTAAAACATCACTAGAAAGATTATTCAAACTTTTAATCGCATCTACCGTTGTATTATAACTTCTCGCAATCGAGTACAAAGTATCGCCACGTTTAACAATATAAGTAATCGTATTTTCTTCTTCCCCTTCTCCTTCGATCGTACACTCATTGAGATTACCATATAAAATATTTAAAGCATTCCAAGTTTGATTATTGACAATCCCTGTCGTAGTCAAATTATTATGGAATTGAAATCGTTTTACCGCAACTTGTGTTTCGTTTCCAAAAAAAGAATCGATCGCTCCTGTATAATATAATAATGTTTTTAATTTTGACTGTAATTCTCGGACATAACTCCCACTAGAACCTAAACTAAGAGTTGGATAATTACTAAATTCACTCGCATAAGCAACTTCCGTCAAAGAAAACAATAATCGCCACATTTCTTCATCAACAACGCCAGTTTCTGGAAGTGAATACTCTCTTTGGAATGCTTTTACTCCAGCTTCTGTTGTGAGGCCAAAATCTCCAGTAATTATCGCATGATAAAATCCTAATATTTTTAACTTCTCCTGTAAGATACGAACATCATTACCACTATCCCCTAATTGTAAAACATCATTAAGCATATCTTCACCTCTAGTAAATTATATTCATTGAACAAAAAATGTTTATATATAATATGATATAAAGAAAGGATAGAATAGCTAATTAATCTATTCTAAGGTGAACTATGACAAATGGATATTTAATAGTCAATGTCTATAGCGATACAATTGCTAATCCAGTAAAGGGAGCAACTGTTAAAGTCAAAAAAGATGGAGTAGATATCGCTACAGAAACAACTGACGAAGATGGAAGAACACCTCAAATAACATTAGAGACAGTAGATAAAAGTTACACAGAAGAAGAGCAACATGAAGTACGTCCCTATGAAACCTATGATGTTACGGTAACTGCTTTAGGTCTTACTCCAACCACAATTGAAGGTGTTCAGATTTTCGATGGAGTAACGTCAATTCAAAACATCTATCTAACTTCAATCGATGAAAATCAAAAAGGAGAAACCTCAGTAATTACACCAAACACATTATGGCAAGAATATCCTCAAAATATAATTAGTGAAGAAGAACTTCCCCAAGAAGAATATACCCCACTCGTATTATCTGAAGTAGTCGTTCCAGAAAATATTGTTGTTCACGATGGGATTCCTTCTAACTTCAGCGCTCCTAACTATACCGTACCGTTTATCGATTATATTAAAAATGTAGCGAGTAGCGAAGTTTATAGTACCTGGCCAACCGAAACCATTAAAGCTAATGTCCTTGCCATTATTTCTTACACATTAAACCGAATATACACCGAATGGTACCGAAGCCGGGGATACGACTTTACGATCACTTCAACAACGAGCTACGACCAAAAATATACCGTAAATGGAACAATATTTGAACCCATCTCCCGTGTTGTTGACGAAATATTTACCAATTATATCCGCCAAGGATATCGATCAGAGCCATTACTCGCTCACTACAAAAGCAGTACAACAGAACCTGGCAACTTAAGTCAATGGGGATCTAAAGAACTAGGAGATAGAGGATATAATTATCTAGAAATATTAAAATATTACTACGGTAACAACATCAACATTGCGGAAGCAGAAACCACTCAAAGCTACCCCTATTCATTTAGTGGCACATTAAAAGAAGGAGACTGTAATAGAGATGTATACAAATTACAAAACACCTTAAATTATATACGAGGTAGTTATCCAGGCATTCCTGTTATAAAAAATCCAAGCGGTTTATTTGATAGTGATACAACAAAAGCAGTAAAAAAGTTCCAAGAAGTATTTAAACTATCCCCTACTGGAACCGTAAACTTTCAAACGTGGTATATGATTTCCTATATCTTTATCGCAGTAAGCAAAATGACCAATAGTATTTACAATTAAAACCTACAAAAGCACTGATGAAACTTACATCAGTGCTTTACTTAATCACCAAATGATAAAGATTGTTTAAACAATACTTGTCCTTTAACATCATAAATGGTAAACGTTCTATTCTCATAGATTAAATACGAAGGATAGGTATTTCCTTTAGGAAGAGAAATCGAGCCAGGATTGATAAACCATCTATTGTCTTCATTTACAATATAAGGCGTATGTTCATGACCATAAATCAATACACTACCAGCTGGTATTTTCTCATGATTTTTTCGATTATATACATCTCCATGTGTAAAATATAAATCTAATCCATCTAAGGTTAAATACTCTAATTCTGGAATAATCGTAAAAGAAGAAACATCTAAATCAACTTGGCTATCACAATTTCCGCGAAGAGAAATTAACTTATCTCCAAAAGACTCCAAGAAAGACTTCACTGCTTGAATATCATAACCTGGTATCATCGTATTTCTTGGACCAATATAATATAAATCTCCCAACACAATTACTCGATCACACTTCTCTTGTTCATAAACTTCTCTTAAATAATCTAAATTATTTTTTATTCCGTGAATATCGGAAAATATCAATATCTTCATGATCTATCCCCCTCTAAATATGGACGAATAATCTCTTTTATTCGATTAATCTCTTGATCAAATTTCTCCCAATGTTTAATAATAAAATCCATATTATTTTCTTTACCTTTCAATTCATGTTGATAAGCGATATCCGCTAACTCAGTAAAGCCAAAATATTTAGCATCACTCTTCACCCCATGAGCCAAAACCGCATATTCTTTTGCGTTTTTCTCATTGATAAAAGTTTTCATTTTTTCTATCTTTTGATCGATCTCTTGTAAAAAGGTCGTCATCATCTCTCGATACGTCTCTTCGTCTCTCAATAAAGATAGTCCTTTATCTACATCGATTCCCTTATTCTTCAAGTAATCTAAATCATAAGTAGTCTTCTCTTGTTGAGGAGTTGTACTAAATTCGAAAATTTCTTGTGGAAGTGGTCCAAAATCAATTTTATTTCCGTTTTCCCCCTCTTGATGTCCATCAAGAAATTGATTAAGTACTCGATAAAGTTCTTTACGCGAAATTGGTTTCGCAAGATAATCATCGAATCCTTTCTTTAAATATTCTTCTTTCATTCCTTCAATCGCATTCGCTGTTAACGCAATAACTGGAATAGAAAAAGCAGGTATTTTTTTCAACTGAACTAAAGTTTCACTACCACTCATCCTAGGCATCATATCATCCAGTAAAATCATATCATAGTCCTCTCCATTTTGTATCTTTTCCATACAACTGAACCCGTTATCTACTTCTTCTACTGAAATTTCTAATTCTCTTAAGATCTTACTTGCCACTTTCAAATTGATCTTATTATCATCAACCACAAGAATCTTTTTACCAGGATAATGTTTAGCCACTACTGTTTTATTTTCTTCTTTTACTTCTTTTTGGTCACTAATTCTCTGTTTTAAATAAACCGTAAACTTCGAGCCCTCTCCGAACTTACTTTGAACAATGATCTTACCACCCATCATTTCAACTAATCGTTTCGTAATCGCAAGACCTAAACCAGTTCCTTCTATCGTCGTATTTCTGTCTTCATCTAATCGTTCGAATTTATTAAATAATTTATCGATTTTTTCTGGTTTTATTCCCCTTCCTGTATCTTCAACCGAAATGGAAAGTAAAGAAATTCCCTCTTGATTTAAACAAGTGACCATCACCGTAATCGTACCTTTATCCGTATATTTAACCGCATTCGTTAAAATATTTGTAATAATTTGTTTTAACTTCTTTACATCCCCATGTAGTACTTGTGGTAAATCTTGCGTAATTCCTACTTTCATCTCAATTGGTTTCTCCCCGATTCTTGGAACCACTAATTTTACCAAATTATAAATCGTCTCTCTAGGATTATAATCCGTCTCGACAATTTCCATCTTATTCGCTTCAATCTTAGATATATCCAAAATTCCATTCACAATTTCCAATAAGTTCTTAGAAGCCGTAACGATATCCTTCGCATCTTCCTTCGCTACCTGCAAATCATTCTCCCGCAAAATACAATCACTAAAACCAACAATCGCATTTAATGGTGTCCTTATTTCATGAGACATACTAGACAAAAACTCCGATTTAGCAAGATTCGCTCTTTCTGCATGCATTCTCGCTACATTTAATTCTTCGATCATCTTAAGATCCGGATTCTCAATCGTAAAGTACATTAAAAAATTAATAAAGGTCAAAGTGATCGAAATAATAATCAAGAAGGGATCTAAACTATATAAGACAAGTAATAAAATAGTAAGACCAATACTCATAAAAATAGGGATATGTCGAGTAGATATTCTTTTAAAACCTAACAAAGTTACTACAATAGTTGCTAGAATATGTGTAGCACAGACTATAGCTGTAACAACAGGAGCTCCGCCCACAACAGTTGCTTTATTGCTTTCTAAGAAAGTAACATCTATATCTAAAAATAACATAATAATAATTCCTAAAATATTAAATATAGCCGAATAAAAGAATAATCGATTAATATTCTGTTTTATTTTAGGGAAGGTAATAAGAACAGCATACAAAAACAAACAACTAGTAAAACAAATCAACAGAATAAAGTCTAATTTATTAACCCATTCAATTATCACATGTAAGGTATCAGTTATTTCAAAATAGCCACATATTTGTAAAAAAGTAACTAACAAACTGTCAATAATACTACTAATTAGCATGACAGAATAAATTTTATTTTCAAAAGAGTTAATCCTTTTTTTAGAAAAATAAACAACCGCTAACAATATAGAAAAAAATACTGAGCATACTGGTAATTGTAACCCTACCATATCTTACCACCTATTGTTATCATATCACATAATTCACATTAGAAGAATATTTTCCGTAAAAATAATAAAAATTAGTTGACAGTTTTCTATCAACTAATTATATTTCTTTATTATTTGTTTTACTCCAGACATCACATAAGCGTTATCTTTAGTCAATTTTACACTTTTCGCAACAGGTAAGAACACATCTAATTCATTGGGTTCGTTAGGATCTTTATACATTGCTTTATTCTCAACTTCGTGATCATAATAATCTACTTGAGCGATTAAGCTATCGATATAATCTTTCCAATATTCATGTAAATTGGGATTTTCTTTTACTAAATCTTTTCTAGAATAATGGGAATACTTGTCCATCAATTCAAATTTTAAAGTTGCCATTTTATCCCTTAATACTTGTAAACCTTCTTTTTCTGAATACTTGGAAATATCAAAGGCTTCTCCTAAGCTTCCATAACAAGTATCTTTTTCAACGTGCGTTGCAACTGGAGCAACCCAAGCACCTGTTTCTTTAGCTACTTTATAAATTCCAGAATATAGTTTTAAAATCAAAAGACACTCTTCCTTATTCCAAACACCTTCTGGAAAAACTGTTAAATTTGAACCTAACTCAATTGCCCTTTTCATCTTTTCAATCGAAGCATGACGACTTTCAGGGTCTTCTCTATCTACAATAATAGAGCCATTTATCCAAGAGGCAATACCATCAATTGTATGATAAAATTGAGGCAAACTTCCAAACAAAACATAGGCATGATCATTGATTACTGACAAGGTATATAAAAAATCGTCTTTAAAGCCATGAGTAGGTGCATATATAATAGGCACATTCTTAGGCATTTTAGCTCTTTTTTCAAGTTTAAAACGATAATGACCAGTTGGCCTAGCCCCTATACGAAGAAGTGGATTAACTATCTTTCTCACTCTAATTCCATTTTTGCTTATAACCTCTTCAGGATCGTTACTTTTTAAGTATTCTAAAAACTGATTATACATCTTTATCCCCTCTTTAAATACTAATCGGTTTTTCTATATAGTCGTGTTCATTTTATCATTTTATCTTTCCTATGTCAAAAAAATGACCATTAAAATGTATTTCCGCTTGATACAGCTTAACAACCTATTTCCATTGTTTAAATATTTTACTTTTTTATGGCAATTAACTTCACATAATTTTCTATAACAAGCATTTTTCCTACTTAATACACACGTTTTAATATTCTCTTTTCATCGTACCAAAATAAATATACATTATTTACTAACTTAGTAATACATCGCCTTAAAGATTCTCAAATTACAAAAATAGATCAATTTATTTTTTCCAATTTTTCTTCATATATACTTTAAAATCGTATTTTCTTTTATACAATAAATTAAAGAAAAAAGGAAATCCTTATTACTTACCCTGTACAAAATTGTGTTATTAAAAAGAAAGAACATCATTATTTTTCTCTCAACTATTTTTTTACTTAATAAAAATTCTCAAAATGAAATACTTTTTTCTCTTAGTTTATTATTTTTTTGACAACAAGCGGAGATTTAATTTTGGAAGCTAATGCAAAATATTATTTCCTTATTTCTAGAAAAAAGCTTCTGCATCCCCTGCATTTACATACTCAAATAATCCTCAGTTTATTATAAAACCTAAAGGTCTATATCTAACTCATTAAAAATCAAATGATTAAACTCAAGATTTCCGCTTTCTAAAATTCGTTTAAGAAAACTAGGTCTAATATCATAATTATTTATATCTTTTAAATCAACCCACTTAAAATCTAATTTTATTGTATGATTTTTATCATTTTCAATAATAGTAAAATTATTAGCATCTATTTTTTCTATAGGAATCATTAAATAATAGAAAGATATCTCGTGCATTTTTTTAGAATATTTATTTATAAAATAATTTTCCACTACACCTAAATATTTACTAATATCAAACCTTTTTCCTACTTCTTCTAACAACTCTCGTTTAATCGCAAGCTCTGTTGTTTCACCTAGTTCTACATAACCACCAGGCAAACAAAGGAACCCACTATTATCCATATCAACCAACAAAATTTTATTTTTTTTAATAATTAATCCGGACACTCTAAACTTAAAATTATAATTTTCAGTTTTAATTTTTATACTTTCTCGCATATAACAATCACCTCTATTATTCAGAATAAACTTCTTCCAATGTAAATAGGCTCCCTCTTATATAATGAGAGAATCATTTACTGTTGTAAAACAGAAAATAGCAATTTGTTCAAATTAAATATGACTTTTAAGATATCATTAAAAGTGTAGACATATTCATTAACACTTATCTCATTTAAATGAACAGATGAAATATTTAAAACTGCAAAATCTTTATCCACAATTTTATATACAATATAAACCATATTACAAATACAAAAAATAGTCAGCATTAATAGTTTATTGCAATTCATTTTTCAAAAGATGAAAAAATTTGTATCCTAACACCGTTGATTAATACGCATATTTTATTACACTTTTCTCCGATAAACACGTTTTAACTTAAGACTTTAAGAAATACCACAACAACAATAATCAGTTTTTTAATTTTATCAATGATTATTACATTATAATTATCAACCAAATTTTTTCAATACCTACCGAATTTCTAAAACTACCTATTATTATAATTTTTTTCATTATCTTACTTCTTTAAAGTCAAAGTGAATTTTCCTAGATTTTCACTTTCTATATTATTTGTTTCATTCATATAATACTTCTTTATTATTCTCATAATGCCATTATGAGTAACTACTAAAACATTATCATCATCACTACTATTAAGTCTAACGTAATCAAAAAAGCAATCTAATCTAATCATTATATCGTTTAACGTTTCAGCACCCTCAGGATTAACTATATATTCCCTAACCAAATTTAAATATTCTCTGGTATAATCTTTTTTATATTTTTCATTTAATATGCCTAAATCACGTTGTACAATACAGGGTACTATAATAGGTTCACTATATGGATAAACAAGTCGAGCAGTTTCCAAAGTCCTTTTATAAGGTGAAGAATAAACTGTACTAAAATCATTTTTTGCAAAAATATTTTCTATACATTGTTTTTTACCATTATCATTTAAAGAATAATCTAACTTTGTAGCAATTAATCCTTTTCCATTCAAGTCAGTTGTTCCATGTCTTAAAAATGTTAAATTCATTTTTTCAGCCTCTTTTGTAACTTTACATCTGATTTATCATTACTTTTATTTTTTATATGATTAATATATTTATCTAAAGATGAATAAAAGTCATCAATATTACCATCATTATTAATTAAATAAGTAAATTGCTCTCCTAAGCCACCTATTTCTAAACTTTTATAGTCCAAGCTATAACGTAACTCCTTTAATTTATTAGCACCTCTGCTATTTTTATTCTTATCTTTTTTAATTGTTCTTTCTACTACGTCTTCTATCGTTATTGATAAATCTGCTTTTCTTGTACCTCTTAGAGAATCTGTTCTTAATCTCGAATACTCCCTCATAACTATATCATTGAATGGAGCATCAATATATAATAAGTTAACTTTATCACACAATATTTTATATAACTCCATCATCCCATTTACACCGTACATTGTGTCTAAAATTATAATACTTTTTTCAGGATTAATCATTTCATAAACTTTATTTATAAATAATCTCCAAAAATTATTTAAATCTCTTTTTTCTTCAAAATCTTGCCACTCTTCAAAAGATAGACTTGTTTGAGTATCTTCATACACTTTAGGAAAAACATCTCTTATTTTTATATGTTGAATTTCATCGTATTTATCTCTTAAATAGTTTATTCCTCCACTTTTTCCAGACTCGGAAGTACCAGCGACAAATACTATTTCTTTATTCATACCTCGTTCTCTCATCATAAGCTCCCTTCTTAAAATTTCTATAGGATGATCTACAAATATCTCATTTACAGATACACCATTGTATAAGTCTTCGACTAATTTTTTTCTATCTTCTTCTCTATCATAACTATCAAGGATTTTTTTTAAAAGAATTATTAAATAATTATTAGGCTTATTCTTTATAATAAAACTATTGTGTTTTTCGCCTAATATCAAAGTAACAAGCAAGTTAGTTTTCATTCCAGTTTCATCAAAACTACGATAAATTGTTCTTTTAATATGATTAATATCTTCTTTTCTAGTAAAACTTGTGTCTTCCGTTTCCTTTAATAGTTTGGGTGGATCTAAATCAAAAAGAATACCATCTATTGTAAAATTCCAAATCGCTGTTTCAATTCCCAACTTTATTTTACTACTTCTGTTATAATTAATACAAGCATTAATTTCCGATAGAATTACATCAAAAAGATTGCTTATATCATCCCATTGAAAAATATTAGCATTATCTAAAAACTTTTCTTCAGCAATTAACTGTGAAAATTCAAAAATATCATTATCTTTATACAGCATCGCTATAATTTTGTTCGTTTTTACTCTGCCTTGTAACAAATTATAATACTCATTAAACAACGATAAATAGTCACCACTATAAAGTTTCTCAATTTTTGTTGTATTTAACTTTTTGAAGAAAACACCATTTACTTCTCCTTTGGTTTGACAATTTGAAGTTGGATATCCATTTGCATTAATAATAAAAGTATCTAATTCTTCTATATATTCAAGAAGCATTTCTTTTAAAGTTTTATCATAAACCAACTCATCAGTTTTCATATATTTAATGCATCACCTACCTTTCTTTTCAACACTTTTACATTTTCGGTATATGGCATTTCATAAGGCACTTTGCTACTTGGTCTAACTAATGGGCTATACTTTTTCATAATTGCATATCTACTATTAGGCGTTGTAGCATTATATTTAATTAAATACATATTTTCTGCATCATTTAAATCTCCAATCTCAGAAATATTAATAGTTGGTGGTATAATTTCAGGAATAGCTGATAAAAACAACTCTCCTCTATAATCAGTTAAATATATTGAATCTGTAGGTGCTGGACTCAAGCCATTCAACAATAGCATATCAAAATCATTATTTACTTTTTGCTGTCCCTTTCTTAATTCATTACCTAATCTTATAATATCTAATAAATTATTTTCATATTCATTTATATAATCTAACGCTATTTTATCACCAACAATATTCATATTTATTCTAATACCTTCTAATGTTGGTATAACTCCTATTTTTCTTTTCATTTTATTATTTAATTTCTCAACGACAGGATCATAATTTCTAGATTTAAGTAAAGTACATCCATAATTTAATTTATCAATATTTTTTATCATCAACTCTATATGTCCATGAATACATAATTGTGATTTAGATATTTGATTAAACAAAACGTTTATACCCGTAAGTTCACCATTGAATACATTATTATTTAAGATTTCCTTTAAATCGCTTATAATACATTTTAATTCCTCTAGTTCTTCTATTGTTAAATCTTGAAGATTTTCTTTATGACAAAGTTGTCTATTTTTTAAATATATCATCATATTAGCAGGAAAATATGGAACAGTAGGAAAACATAATTCCCAAAACTTAAATCTATTACTATATTTTGCTAGTATTTCTCTATTAAAATCATCAGAACATAGTTTACAATGTTCATATCTATTAGATTTCTGATAATAACTATCATCAAGTATAGTTATTGCAATATTTTTTTCTTTTTGCGTAAGTTTCTCTTTATCTAATAGATATTGTAATGCTAATCTTGTAATATTATTTCTTTTCTTCACTGTCTCAGACATAACACAGTACAAAGTTCTAAACTGTTCTTGATTAATCATTTCTATTCCAACATCAAAAAATGTTACAAAATCATCAAACTGCCTTGGTATCTCCATTATTACTTTCTCCTTTCTAAAATATGAATTATAATATATTATTAACAACATATACTATCAATTTAAAAGCATAATTTTTAAGCTTTTCTTCGTCTACTTGATTCATTTTAAAATCTTCTATAAATTTAAGGTAATCAAAATATTCATAGTTAAAGTTAGTACTAAACATATTAAAGGTTTCCTTATAATTTTTCGGTCTGTAATTATGTAATATTAGAATTGATTTCATAATTACATATATTTTTTTAAATAAAGATTTAACTTGTCCACTATCTAATTTCATATATGTTAACAATCTCTTACAATTATGTAAATCATTAAAAAGAACTGATTTAGTCACATTTTTACAATTATTATAATTAACACTTGGTATTTTTAAATCCGAATTTGAATAATCAATATTTAAAATTTTTTCATGATTTAATAAAAGATAATATATAGTTTTTTGATCTAACAATCCCTTTTCAAACTCATTTTTAGAATAAATTGTATTACCAATCTTAATATCATAACTATTAGAAATTTTCTTAATAGTCTCTATATCATTAAAATTATAATTACTAATAACAATAATACAATCAATGTCACTCCAACCAACAATTACATCCTTTGTAGCACTACTACCAATTATATAAATTAATTCAAGATTATTATATAGTGCTCTTTTTAATCTTTCTATGTAATCATTAATTATATCCGTATAATTATTATTCATTTAAACACACTCCATTTCGTTAATTATATCACTAATAGATCTATAAAAGTCATCACCTATATTTTTATAAAAATAGCATACTAAATATAGAGAATAATAGTAATCTTTTTTTAACATTTTTCTAATATTAAAAACACATAATAATCTCATTATAATATAGTATTTAATTTCTTTTCCTATATGTATATTATTTTTCTTTAAAATTTCTAAATAGCCAAAAATATATCTTTTTCTTATATTACTTGTTATTATATTAGACTCTATATAAATATTAGATTTGTCATATTTATAATATAAATTAGGCTCGAATAGACTTGACTGTTCAATAGCAAGTTCATGTAAATAGTACGATTTACTATGATATTTTGGGCAAAAATAATTGTCATAAATTAAAGTAGATATAATTGTAATTGCTAATTCACCAATTATAGGATTATAACCAGCAGTTGCTAAATCAAAAAAACATGGTGTTGTGGAAATATTTAAAGTATTAGGATCACCCTGACATAAAATACATTGTTGTTTCTTATTTTCATTATTTAAAAAATATTCTTTTGTCTCTTCTAAAATTCTCTGTAAATTAAACTTGTAATTACCATTTAGTATAACCAAACGTTTAAAATCACTACAACTCATATACCATTTATCCAGTCTTGAATATATTCTTTCAACAAAGAATATATTGCTAGGACAATAACTTCTAAATACTTTTTTTCCGCTATAAATAGTATTATAAACGTTTAAAATTTTTTTAAGTTCACTATCTACTGATTTATCCATTATATTAATTTTATCGTTTTTTACAAGTATATCATTTAATAAACCGCTGTTTTCTTTTATTTTATTATTAAATTATACGCAATTAAATATTTTTTGCAATGGGATAAATGCTTTACAAATAATATGGTCATAGTAGGAATCTCTTTGTAAGAAATAAGATAACCATTAATTTCTTTAATAAAATATTCTTCATCTGTTATTTTAAAAAAGCATTTTCTATTTTGATAAATTGCACAACCATTAATTGAAAAGTTTTGAATATTTATATAAATAACTTTATCGAATTTCCTGCCTATATCTTTATAAATCTTCTTTATTAAAGTATTCTGTTTAATTTTATAGACCATATTGTACCTCTCATTAATATTGCAAATTTATAAGGAAAATCAAAAAGTAAAATATCTTTTTGACCCTCTAGATAATATTTTTCATAGAAAACAAAATTCTCAAAATTTACCAATATTCTATTATTTAATCATTTAAAAGTCAATATAATTAAATACATATAAATAAAAATGACGGACAAATGCCCGTCTTCAAAGAATATGGATGGAGTAGCAATGTAATTACTGTCACGATTATTGTTACTATCACTACTTTTTATCATTATTTCTCTCTCTTGCATTTAAGAAAAATAGACTTATACTAGCAATGACAACTAATATAATTATACCAACTACCACAAGAGACATTTTCTTAACTTTCCTCATAGAGTGCTTCCGTTCTTAATTAACATAATTATATAATATTTTTCTAGAAAGCAATTTCTAATTTATACTTAGAAAAACCAAACTCTTTTCCGTATTATAACTCTTCTAACTTTTCATTAACCAACTTTTTGTACTCTTCAACACCAGGCTGATCAAAAGGATCAACATCGAGTAAATAGCCACCGATAGCCGCAGTCATCTCTAGAAAATAAATCAATTGGCCTAAATAATAGGGAGATAATTCTTCAAGTTCAAGAATAATGCTTGGTGTATCTCCTTTGAGATGCGCTTTAGCTACTTGTTCTATGACTAAATTATTTAATTCATGCATATCTATTTTATACTTATCTAAGAACAAGTCATCACTCTTCTTGATACGAATTACCGTTTCAAATACATTTCTTGTTCCTTCTTGAAGATACTGACCCACAGAATGTAAATTCGTCGTATTCGGATTCACAACTGGTAAAATGCCTTTATGATTTTTTCCTTGGGTTTCAGCAAATAGTTGTTGATACCACATCGCAAGTGATGTAAGTTTCTCTTCATATATCGTTACCATTTCGACATTTTTACCTACATATTCTAAACGATCACGAATAGTAGCCAACATACTTGTCTCTTTAAAGCAATCCCGCATACTACTAGCGCCTTTTAATAACTTGTCGATATCAATTCCACTAATCGCAATCGGTAATAACCCAACCGCACTCAAAACAGAATATCTACCACCTATATTTTTAGGAACTTCAAAAGAAACATAGCCTTCTTCTTGTGCTTCTCTTCGTAATACACCACTATCCTTATCAGTAATCACAAAAATACGTTCAGAATAAGAAGAAGTTTTCGTTTTTAAATAATTCTTTAATACCTCAAAACTAACCGCTGGCTCTAAAGTACCACCAGATTTAGAAATTACTACTAAACAAACTTCTTTATCTTCTATATATTGAAGTAATTCCTTTAAATAAGTAGAAGATAATTGATATCCAGCAAATAAAACTTCCGTTTCCCTGTTCTTATCAAAGTAAGGAAATAAGCTTTCGATAACCGCTTTACTACCTAGATAAGAACCACCGATACCAATCACAATAGCTACCTGATATTTTTCTCTAATCTGCTTAGCGATCTTTTTAATTCGATCCTTTTCCTGTTTAGAAATACAAGTTTCTATATCAATCCAATCAAGCATAGAAGTCTTCTCTTCTATGCTTTTTTGAATTTGATCTAATTTCTTTTGTTCATCACTAGTCACATAACTATAGCCTCTCACGTAATCCGTATTTAATTTCATTTATCCACCCCTATTTCTACTTGGTGAGTTTTTCCATCATTCACCAAGAGAATCTTATCTTGTTTTTTTCCATCCACGATTATCTTGGATTTTTCTTCTTTAGATACAACAATCTGATAAATAGTATCCAAATAATGATAATTAATTTTAATTTCTGTCCATTTAGTTGGCATATGTGGAGTAATCTCTAATTCTTCTCCTCGAGGAGTAAATCCACAAATATATTCTAATCCAACTCGATAAAACCAACCACTAGAACCAGTATACCATGTCCAACCACCACGACCTTTATGATCTGGGTTAGAATAAATATCTGCAGCGATTACATACGGTTCTACCATATAAGTTTCCACTTCTTTATCGGTTTTAGAATGTTGAATTGGATTTACCATCTGATAGATCTCATAAGCATCATCAAAGCGATTTTCTTTAAGTAAAGCCATAATATACCAAGCTACTGAATGCGTATATTGACCACCATTTTCTCTAACACCAACTGGATAATCCATAATATAACCTGGATAATTTTTAGAGTTTTTAAAGGCAGGAGTAAGAAGTTTAACAATACCCGTCTTCTTATCCACTAATTGATGTTCGACGGCATCTAAAACACTTTGTTTTCTCTCTGTTGGAACTACACTAGAAAGGAAAGAAAAGCTCTGTGAAATTAAGTCTATCTTACATTCTTCACTGTGAAGAGAACCAACTGCCTCGCCATTATCGAAGAAAGCTCTTAAATAGTATTCGCCATCCCAAGCATCTTTATTCAAATGATTCTTTAATTTTTCTCTTGCTTCCTGATAACGAGAAATATCAAGATTTGGATTATAGATTTTAGTGATTTGGATAAATCGTTCAAGTAAATCATAGAAGAAGAAACCTAACCAAACACTTTCTCCTAATCCTTGAATACCGATCTTATTCATACCATCGTTCCAATCGCCACCACCCATTTTTGGTAAACCATGTTTACCTAAATCATTAAGTGTTCTCTCGATCGCTAAACGACAATGTTCATATAAAGTTTCATCATGTTCAGAGAAAGTAAAGCTTACTCCCTTTTCTTCTTCGTAATCATTCAACACATCTCCGACCACAAACGGAACTTTTTCAAATAAAATCTCAGTATCTGAAGTATATTTTAAGTATTCACTTGTCGCATAAACTAACCATAAATAATCATCTTTAAAGCGAGTTCTTAATCCAAAGTTCTTTGGCTCTAACCACCAGTGGAGAACATCCCCTTCTGCGAATTGATGTTTAGCATTATTTAAAATTTGACGACGAGTAACTTCAGGATAAACCGGACATACATTAATAGAATCTTGTAATTGATCACGATAACCAAATGCTCCACTAACTTGATAGAAGCCAGCTCGAGCCGTTACTCTGGAAGCAAGTGTCTGATATAAATACCAACCATTAACCATGTAATTAAAGCTATCATCTGGTGTTTCTACTTGAACTTTACCAAGACGATTCTGCCAATAAGATTTAACTTCTTCAAACTTGTTATCTATACTAACTACATCTTTAAAGTGATTGATCACACGACCAATTTCTTCTTTGGTTGAACAACATCCAAGCAAGAACCCAACTGTCTTTGTTTCGTTCTTCTTAAGAGGAAGCTTCACATCGATCGATTTAACAAGAATCTGATTCGTATTCATATGATGAATTTTTTCAGTACTAGTCAAAAAGACTTGTTGATTACGATACTCTTTC
The DNA here is from genome assembly GCA_944350365.1 of uncultured Bacilli bacterium. Taxonomy (GTDB): domain Bacteria; phylum Bacillota_I; class Bacilli_A; order RF39; family UBA660; genus Alloscybalousia. Next base: position 13,887 of record CALVOU010000006.1, on the reverse strand, counting down.
TGATAAACATTACGTATCGTTAAATAGTTTTCTTTTTCGTGTTCATCTACCAAAAGATATCTACTCGTTTTCTCCTCGAGATTTCCTAATACTGGATTCATCCAAAAAGTAAGTAAAACTTCATCTTCTTCATCTTTATTGGTAATCGTAAATCGATATAATTTAGCATTTTCTTTTAGGGCAACAAACTCCGTTAACTCTTCCTTAAAGTTTTCTGTTTCACTTAAGAAAGTAGTATAACCAAAACCATGTCTTGTGATAACCGGCATAAAACTTTCATGATTAATTCTAACGCCTTCTGATTGATCGAAAGAAACAATATCATTCGTCCAAGAAGTAAGTTTAAAATCTTGACTATTATACGCATAAGTAAATCCCGCCGCATTATTGGTAACCAAAGAACCAAAATGAGAATTAGCTAAGACGTTCGTCCAAGGTGTTGGTGTATTAGGATTCAAAATAACATACTCCTTACCATCCTTAGTAAAGCCACCATAACCGTTAAAGTAAGAAAGTTCTTTCTCATCAAACGGAATCTTAATCGTATCTTGCTTCTTAATCATCTTATAATTACTAGCACTATTTTGACTTTGTAATTCATCGATATAAGCTTTTAAGGAAGAAGTTTCCCGACTATCTAAACGAAGACGAGCGACTGTATTTAATAAAATTTCTTCTTCAGGAGTAAGATCTTCATGTTCAATATAATAAATATTACCCGGTCTTCCACCAAAAGAATTAGTCTTTTGAATTTGATAAATCGTAAAATCAATTTCCTTCTTTAAACTCTTATCGTAAGGATTTTCTTCTGCATTAATTAAGATAACATCGACATAAATTCCTTTATTTTTAAAATACTCATACGCTTTTAATACCTGTTTGGCTAAACTGACAGAATTAATATCATGAATCGTTAGTGTAATCATCGGACGATCTCCAGAAATACCAAACTTCCATAAGTTTTCTTGAGAAAGTTGATTTTTCTTAAGAAATTCTTTTCTCACATCATTAATGTTAATTCTACTTGTCTGATATAAGTAATTAAGCATCGCATTATAAAGACGCATATCTTCACCATTAATATTTAGTTTTTTCATACTATTGACATTAGTAATGGTAGCTACTTCAAATGCCTCTTCAATCTTTAGTGGATCTTCATAATGTTTAACGGCTTCGATTACTTGTTTTCGACTAGTTCCAAAACAATTTAAGATATATACTTCCATCATCTCTTCTGGTTCAATCACTACCCGATTACGCATACTCATGACTGGATCAATTGGTGTTCCCACTTTATTAGAAAGTTTCTGGAACAAAGCAATTGGATCTTTAGCTGTATGATTTCGACCAATAAAGAGATTTCTTCTTGTTTCGTAGCTATACTCTTCTATTCGTTCAGGAACATATAAACGATGAAGTAAATAATAATGATTATCACTATTTCGTACCGTTTTCTTCATAATTAATGACTCAGTATCTGCATCAAATTCACTATCTAAAAATAAACTGTTGAATGTTCGATGCGTAACATCACTAGCATTTTCGATAACGGTTGGTTCCAAATAAGTCGTTAGTTCGATAGTACGAATATCTTTACTATTGTTTTTGATCGTTACTTTACGAATTTCCGCTTGATGAATTGTACTAACTACAATTTCCGTCGTCGTTGCGATTTCATCTTCCACCAAAACATATTTGAGTCGGTCTGATGCGAATACAACTTCATACTTTTCAGGCTTTTTATTTATTGGAGCGAAAGTATTCGACCAAGTCTTTCCCGACTTAACATCTTTTAAATACAAGAAAGTACCATAGTCCTGTTCCGTCACCTTACGATAACGATTTAATTGAAGTTCCTTATAACGACTAAACCCATCTCCACGATCATTCATTAAAACCGTATATTTTCCATTAGAAATAACAGAAACTTCAGGTATGGCAGAAGGATAAGTAAAGTAACGCATATCATTTTCAACTACTTCTTTCTGATAGTTGAAACGTTTATATTTCGCAATCTTCCAATCGATAACTGGATTAAGTTGAATCTTTTCTTTCGTTAAAATTTCAAATGCTTGATTATTCGTATCACTCATAAATAAATCTTGAATGATACCATCTGTCAAATAATTGGTAAGAGAAGCTAAAATCATACCTTGATGATGAGAAAAGTACGCATAAACAGGACGATTAGTTTCCGTATCAAAAGATTCATACAAACCATATTTCGCTTCCATCTTTAATTTCTTTAACCGTTGATAGTTATGGTAAACTTCCTTTGGTTTTTCCGTCACTACTAACATCGAACTATAAGGAGAAATGACAATTCGATCATCAATTACTTCCTGTAACTTTAAATAAGGAATTGAGAATGTTTTATATTTATAATTGATCCCGTTATCCAATTCATCGTAAGCACATTCCGAAATACCCCATGGATAATTCGGTTTTCTTTCTCTCATATAAGCCCGTTGACAAACATAAGCAAAATCATAACTCTCATCTAACAAAGTATTTGGGTAAGACTTCATAAAAATTAATGGCATATAATACTCAAATAAAGATCCTGCCCAAGAAGCTAAGCCTTTATGTAGCTTAAACTTCGTTAATGTCTTATCTAAACAGAACCAATGTTTACTAGGTACATCCCCTTTTGCGATCGCTACATAACTAAGTAGTCTACTCTCACTCGCAAAGCGATTATATTTATAAACCGATAATTCATTTTCTAAGTCATTATACCCAACACTAAATACATCGTCTTCCGTATATAGCTTAGAAAAATCAGTATCATCGATCATTTTCTTAACCGTTTTCGCTAGATTATCTTCTTTTACTTTTAGTAAAAATTCCTTTACGACAATCAAAGAAGCCACAAAGTTACCACTATCGACACTAGATATAAAGTGAGGAAATAAAACCTTCAAATTTTCAGTGTTGTACCAATTATATAAATGTCCATGCCACTTATCTAACTGTTCGACAGTATCCAAAATATGTTCTAAATAAAACAATGCTTTTTCATGACGAATAAAACCTAATTCGTAAGCAGCTACTACTGAAGTTAGTGAATAACCAATATCGGTAGGTGATGTTTTGTTATCGGCTTTAATATCTCGATTTTCTTGATAATTATCAGGAATAAGATAATGATTCTCCTCATTTAAATTTTCTTCAAAGAACTTCCATGTCCGATAAGCAAGTTCTCTAAATTCTGATCTTTCACCTTGTCCAAGTTGAAATCTACTTCGTCTAGATTCTTTACTAATATAATAAGTAATATAAGGCGCCAAAGCGAAAGCTAAACTGATACACATAGCGGAAACTAGATTCTGATTTTGAAATAAATAAGTAAAGACAATAAGTACCGCAATCACAACATAATTAGGTCTAAAATTTTCAATATAATTGGTAAGTGTATTTTTCACTGTCTTTTCTGCTTCTTCAGCCGTCAACCAATTTAATAATTTCTTTTTACTAATCAACATTCGATAAAGAGATTTTACTGTTGCGTTAAAATACAAATCGGCTTTATAAGGAATCGTTGTAAAAGAAATAACGGTTCTAATAATAACAGCTTCTCCACTCTTGATGATATTGGTATATGGTTTTACTTTAACTTTACGATTAAACTGATGACGTAATTTTTCAACTAAATAGAAGATGACTGGTAAAGCGATAATTAAAATAATGTATAAGCCCCACCAAGTAAGACTAATATGACTATTGAAATAAGCAATCAATAAGATGAGTAGTAAGAAAAATTCAATAAAACTACGACGAATATTATCAAATATCTTCCATTTTTCAATTAAAGTCATCGGATTATGATACTTGTTTCCTCGCCCATCTCTCACTTTAGAAAATAACCATGGAGTAACTTGTACATCTCCTCTCATCCAGCGATGATGTCTTGTCATATCCGTCAAATAGCGACTGCAAAAATCATCAAACAATTCGATATTGGACGTATAACCGCTGTGAAGAAGGTTACTTTCTACTAAATCATGACTTAAAATCAATTGTTCTGGGAATCGATGATCAAGTACTTCATCGTATGTTTTTAAATCATAGATTCCTTTTCCCATGAAACTACCTTCATGAAAAACATCTTGGTAAAAATTAGAAACTAATGTATTGTAGACATCAAATCCACCTAATCCAGCAAACAACTCTGCATACATTGACTTATTTGAAGATTCGACATCGACACTTAATTTAGGTTGAATAATCCCATAACCACGAATAACTTTATTTCGTTCTTTATTCAAGACTGGACGATTTAATGGATGATTCATCGTACCCACTAAATCAGTTACACTATTGACGACTAATTTAGTATCTGCATCTAACGTGATAACATATTTAATTTTTTCTTTTACTTGAGAAACAGTTTCTACACGAAAATATTTTTCTTTATCTTGTTTAGAAAATTTATGAAGCAAAAGATAATTAAAATGAATTAGTGCCCCTCTTTTTCTTTCCCATCCAAGATATGACTCTTCACTTTCATGCCATACACGATTACGATACGCAAAATAAAAAATATTAGCATGATACTTCTGGTTTAATTCATTGGCTTTCTCTACCCCATAACTAGCTACTTCATCATCTAATTTAACGACTGGTTGTTTTTGCTCACTACAATCCCCTAACAATGTAAAATATAAATGCTTAGTTTTATTGGCCAAGTAACAAGACTCTAAATTCCGATACATCTCATCGATCTTTTTCGTATCTTTTAAAATCGTAGGAATAACAACCATAACGGGAGTTTCCTCTTTTAGACCTTTTGAATAATCCATTTTCGGAAGAGCTTTAGGTCTAAACATTCGAATTAAAAACTGATTAATGACCTGAATAACTAACTCAGAAGTTGGAAACCATAAAATGAAAAGTCCAAGGAACCAATAAGGTGTCAACAGTCTTCCTAAAAAATAAGAAATTACCGTTGTCAAAACAACAATCGTCGTCACATAAGCAACTTCTCTAACCTTAATGTTTGGTTCTTTAAATAGATAAAATCCAATATGTTGTTTTTCTTTTTCTCCCTTAGCTACTAACCTTCTCGCATAAGTCAACTCACTGATTTTTTTCTTTTTAGCTAACTTAATTATTTGATTACGATAACTAGCTTTAGTATCAGAATCCATAGCTTTATAGATCTTATCTGTATTTAATTCTTTTTCTGTCTCACTAATTTCTTCATACAAAGTTTCAAGTTTTAAATTCTCATTTAATTTCAAAATATGAAACAAATTACTGATAATCAAATTATTACTGATCCGATCTTGATAAACCCCATTTAACACTTTCTTTAAATTGGTATTATTCTTCTCCAAATTTTCATTTAATTCATAAAAAAGGGTACTAGCTTCACGATTCAAACGATGAAGATTTTCATTTAAATATTCTAAATAAATCGGATAGTCGATAATATCTTCACGAATGGTAATATACTGATGAATATTCGCATTCTTATTTTTCTGTAATTTCTTTTCTAAATAAGCAATATCTTTTTCTGCTCGTTTTTTCTCTTCTAAAGTATGTCGTTCAAAGTCACACAACAAACGTGTCTGATGAATAACAATCATCGATAGAATTGGTCGAATCAATAATAGTTCACGATAAGTGAAAAACATTTTATTATTCTTTTGATATTGTAAAAAACAACGAATTAAATTTCGTTTAGACATCTTAAAATGACTGCCTTCAAGATAAGTACTTAAACACTTCCAAATAACATCCCCACTCTCTTTGGAAGATAACATGAGTTTTTCATCCCCATAATATTCTAAAACCATGTTCTCATGTTCCAATATCGAAGCATAATTATCGAGTATCCATTCGTTAAAAGCACCAATTACTTGGTGATCTTTCGTTAACTTAACCAAATAACGATAGTATTTTTCAATTACCCGCAAATCCTGCTTGAATTGTTTTAATTTTTTGTACATCTAAATCACCCTTACTCTATTTATATTATAGCATGAACTTACCCTTTCCTTAAGTATAAAATTACTTTTCAAAGAAAAATTCACAAACAGTTACCAAGTGTTCAAAAAAAAAGAGTTTCGAGTACAAACTCTTATTATTTATATACTAGCCATCATCATCTCAAAAGCGACAGTATCGCTACTCTTGCCACTTTTCATTTCTAGATCTATGGTGTGTAGTTTAGATAGATAAGAAAGAAGAAGAGATTCTGGATAACGAAAGGAAGCTTCTCGCGCTAATTTAACAGGATAAGGATGAACACCAAGAATTTTCGATATCTCTTGATCACTCTTTCCTGTTTTTAAAAGGATTTTTACTTGATAAAATAATCGTATTTTATTCGCTAGCTTACTCAAAATACTAGCCACCTGTTCTCCATGGAGAAGTAAATCCTGATAAATCTCAAAAGCTTCCTTTTTCTTACCAGACAATAAATCATCGATAAAGGTAAAAATATTATCATCAATATTCTTCATCACGACGGTTTTAATATCGGAAATCGTAATTTTTTTAATATCCGAACAATATAATTTTAATTTCTCCCACTCCATAATAATTTTACTACTATCTAAACCACAGTATTCAACCAAAAAAGTAAGTGTTTCCTTGTCCACTGTATAGCCATCTAAATGATGACGAATATAATCTTGAGGAGAAATCTCTCCTTCTAATAAAACCGCATGAGATAAACAAAGAGAAACTAATTTCTTACGTTTATCTAAGCTGTCTGTTACTAAAACTAAACGATTATCTGGATTAGGATGAGTAACGTATTTCTCTAAACTTTCCAGATTATGTTCAACCAATCCTCGTTTTTTTTCAGCGGTTAGAAAGAAAGCTTGTTCACAAACCACAATCTTCTCTTGTTCAAAGAAATTACAAGTATCTAAATCCTCAATGGCACGTTCAACTGGCACTTCACGAAGATCATAATGAACAACTTCAGCGAGCGGATTTTTAGAAACAATCTCTTCTAACCGCCTTTGGATGGTAAATGGATCACTTGAGACGATAAGATAAATCAAATCCATATTAAATCTCTTTTCTGATCATATCGAAAATCTCCTCGATATGTTCTGTTGTTTTACCTGCTCCTTGGGCGAAAGTATTAGAGCCACCACCGTTGCCCCCTGATTTCTGAGCTGCTTTTTTCACGATGTCTCCAGCAGACAAGTGGGTATTACTGCGCGCAATAAAATTAACAGAATCTCCCTTACAATTAGCGAATAAAATAAATCCTTCCTTCATTTTATTTAATAATGTATCGACAAGATCTTTTAAAATTTGAACATCTTGATTTTCCGTACGCATCAATAATACAGAAACACCATTCACGGTCTCGATTTTTGATTCATATTCCTCTAAATGACTAACCGCTTTCTTTTGTCTTTCCGCAAAATAGGTTTTTTCTAACTCTTTCACTTCATTTTGCGTATATTCTAGTTCTCCTCGTTCTTTTAAAATATCTTGATAACTCGTTGGCTCTTGATTATCGATATCGATGTTGAAGTCTAAAACAATGCCTTCACTCTTAGCCGCGGTAATTATACTACGTGCTTTCATCAATAATTTAATTTTCTCGTCATTATATGGTTTAATGACTTCCATAAGTGCATCTTCGACCGCATCGTTGGTTACTGCTTCAATTCTAAAGACATTGCTTCCTTTAGATTCAACGGATAAAATGGCTAAACGTTTGATTTCATTTGTATTCTTAATATGTGTTCCTCCACATAACTCCTTAGAATCACCAATCGTAACTACTCTAACTTCACTACCATATTTTTCACCAAATAAAGCCATAGCTCCAGTCTTTTTGGCATCTTCAACATTCATGATCTCAGTCTTACTAGGAATATCTTTTTGGATGTACTGATTAATAAAGTTTTCTACTTCGACGATCTGTTCATCTAAAATCTTACCAGAATAGGTAAAATCAAAACGTAAGGAATCTTCATCTACTTTACTACCTGCTTGATGAATTTTATCGCTGATTACTGTTCTTAGCGCATACTGTAATAAATGTACAGAAGAATGATTAACTTCTATTTTCTGACGACGCATTTCATCAACGCTAGCCTTAACTTCATCTTGAAGCTTAATCTTTCCATCTAATAATTTAATTTTATGAAGATGTTGTCCATTTGGTGCTTTTAATACATCTAAAACACGTGCTTTAAATGTTTTCCCAATCAACATTCCAGTATCACTAACTTGTCCACCACTTTCCGCATAGAAACAAGTCCTATCTAAAATAACATAACCTTCTTTTTCTAACTTATCTACAAACTTGTCGTTGTCAATTAATCCGATTACGTGTCCTTTTACATTATAAGTAGAATAAACAAATTCACTAGGTTCCTTAAACGCAAGTAATTCTTCCTTCTGCATATTCATATTAGCTTCTTGTTTTCTAGAAGATTTCGCTAATTGTTTCTGTTCTTCCATGAAACGATCAAACTCTTCACGAGACGTCGTAAAGCCATTTTCTTCTAAGTATTCTAAGGTTAATTCATAAGGAAAACCATAAGTATCGTAAAGACGGAAAACTTCCTCTCCAGAAATGGTATGATCAGTAGATTTTTCCATCAGTTCTAATAAACGTCTTTCTCCTGATGCGAGTGTTTTATGGAACAATTCTTCTTCTTCATAAACTAAAGCTTCAACAATACCCTGATTCTCTCGTAATTCTGGATAAGATTCTTCCATAATGGTAATCACTGTATCGACTAGTTTATACATAAAAGCATCGTTCATCCCTAGTTTTCTACCCATTCTGACACTACGACGAAGCAATCTTCTCAATACATAACCACGGCCTACATTTTCAAATACAGCGCCATCTGATAAAGCTACAGTGATGGCACGAATATGGTCAGCAATAATCTTAAATGAAGCATCCCCATTATAAAGTACACCACTTAACTCTTCAATCTTTTTAATGATTGGCGCGAATAAATCAGTATCAAAGTTAGAATCCACATTTTGAAAAATACAAGCCCAACGTTCTAGTCCTGCACCAGTATCGATGTTTTTGCTTGGAAGTTCTTGATACTCTTCACGTGGAACACCAGTCTTGGCATTAAACTGACTAAAAACATTGTTCCATATCTCGACATAACGTTCTTGATCAAGATCTTGTTTAAACTTTTCTAACGCATCGCCATTCGGATCATACTTTTCGCCACGATCATAAAAGATCTCACTATCTGGACCACAAGGACCTTCCCCAATTTCCCAGAAATTTTCATCTAAACGAACTAAATGATCCTCAGCGATTCCAACACTAATCCATTTTTGATAAGCAACCTCATCCGTTGAATATACTGTCACATAAAGTTTATCTTTATCGATCGCAAACCATTCTGGTGAAGTAAGTAATTCATAGGCAAATTCGATGGCTTCTTCTTTAAAATAATCTCCTACCGAAAAGTTTCCCATCATTTCAAAGAAAGTCTGATGACGAGCCGTTACCCCAACATTTTCGATATCGTTAGTACGAATACATTTTTGCACACTAACAATTCGCCTATTTTCTGGTACTTCTGTTCCATCAAAATATTTCTTTAATGGCGTAACTCCAGCATTGATCCATAATAAGCTATCATCATTAATTGGTACTAATGGTGCGCTTGGCATCTTCTTATGCCCCTTACTCTCAAAAAAGTCATACCACATTTTTCTAATTTCTGTACTAGTCATCGTTCTCATCTTTTTTACCCTCACAATCTACTATTCTTTCTACTTCTTTTTTTAAATCTTCAAGTGAAGTGTTCAACACTTCATAATCGAAATTATGATAATTGGTTAACGCTACTTCCGTATAATGTTGTTTCTCCTCAAAAGATAAATCATTTTCATACCCTTCCCGTGTAATGTTAATACTTACCGCGCCAGGAAATCGTTTCTTTAATTCTTCTATCTCAAGAGGAAGTCTAACATCAGTAACCATAAACACATCGAAGAAATGGGATAAAATCTCAATATCCTCCGTCAAACGGTCGATAAAAAAGAGTGGTTTATGCATCTCTTCACGGATAAGTTCAGTTCCCATTTGCTGAAGAGCCTCTCGTGGTTTTGTCTCTTCGCTACCATCCCAACCAAAATATTCTTTCAAATATTGTTTTAACGGTCGCATCAATTGAATAAAACAAACTTTCTTACCCATTTGTTCATATTTTTCCGCAATCATTCTACTCATTGTATCTTTGCCATGACGAGCACGACCACTAACTAAAAATACTTTCATTCCCATTTCCTCTTTCTTTATTAGCGAAAACAAAAGACCTAAATATAGGAGTGCGAATAAGCACGGTACCATCCTACTTAGATCTTTTTTTCATAACGGTTTTACCGGATAAACTCAACTCCAAAGTAGCTTCATATAATTTTCTTACTAAGTTCCACCACCCCTTAGCTCTCTAAAAAAGAAATATTATATTACTCATCTTTTTCCTCGTTTTTCATCAAATATATTCTCTAGCCATACTAGTTGAAAACTATTAACAGTATATCAAAATAAGAAGAAAGAAGCAAGGTGTTTTGAGACTAATTTTCATATTCGATTTTACGAATATTCTATCTCCGGATATTCCCCCGACTATTGATTTCATTTTTAAATTCTGTTGCATCTTTCCCGTTTACAATACGTAGATTTTCCAAGCCTTCTGCACTTTTTAATAAACGAAAATAAGCATCCCCACCTATTGTTTGTAGATTTTCTAAGCCTATAGCACTTTCTAATATGTCGAAATAAGCATCCCCACCTATTGTTTGTAGATTTTCTAAACCTATAGCGCTTTCTAATGCGTAAAAATAAGCATCTCTGCCTATTTTCTGTAACTGTTCTAAACCTATAGCGCTTTCTAATGCATCAAAATGAGCATTCTGACCAATTGTCTGTAAGCGCTCTAAACCCCTAGCATTTATTAGCAATTCAAACCAAGCATCTCTACCTATTTTCTGTAAGTGTTCTAATCCATCGGCATTTGTTAACGATTCAAACCAAGCATTCTTACTTATCGTATGTAAATTCTCTAACCCTCTAGCACTTTTTAACGAATTAAAATCCGCATCTCCACATATATACTTTAAATGTCTAAAACTAGCTGGAACAGTTTCTCCATTATAGTTTAAATCTCCAACATAACAGGCGATTTTCTTATTCTCATTATCGAAATCATAAATACTAGTTCCAATGTTTTCTTCTTTACAGTCAAATATTAAGGCATAATCTTTTTTTAGATTTCTCTTTTCTTTTATTTCCTCAATTCTAGGATCTCGTTCATATCCAAAGCCTTCTATTTTAGAGTTTATTTCATATAAAAATTCAAGTTCTTCTTTCGTTAATTCTAGATTATCCTTTACCTTATGATCGATTTTAGTTAATAACTCCATATCATGAACTTTTTTTAAATACTGTTCTTTACCTGGAAATTCATCTAATTTTTTAGTGATAATAGGAGTCATACATCCTTCTATATTTTGATTTTTTCCTACTCCTCTTATTTCTCCAATTTTAGATTTTCTATCCATTCTAATGGCAAGTCTTGGTTCTTTATACTCCCCATTTTGATCTTTCGTATAATATACATAAAAGTCTCCATTCGATAATTGCGTTCTAGCCGTCTCTTCTCCTGCCGTACACCATCCAGTATTCTTGCCCTGTAGTGATTCCCATAATGGTTTATAGTTATCTCCCTGTTCATACTTTATCCATACACCATCTGTATTTTCATCACGAACAGTATACTCACTATGTGTTAAATAATATTCGTATAACTTTTTAAAACTTTCTCCATTTTCTAAAGCTTTGCTTATTTCTTCATTGATCTCTTCACTAGAGCCAATTTCTTTTACTAAGGTATCATACACTTTAGCTAATACTTCTTGGTTCAATTCGATATAGGGTTCCGTTGTCGTCTTACTTCTTTTTCCAAATTCTTGCTTTTCTTTGTCGAATCTATTTAACTTCAACATACCTCTAAACGCATAATGTTTAAACCACATTGGATACATCGCATCATCACTCGCTAGATAATCTATCCACATATCTAAAGACTTCATCTGTTCTTTTTGAACTTGAGCTAGTAATTCTTCTTTCATCTCTTCGGTAACTGTGATATTTCCATAGCCACGTTCTCTGGCCATTCTTTTTTGTAGTTCAATATAACTATCTGGTAATTCTATGATGACATAATTATCATAATAAAATTTTTTCAAAACTTCTAATTTATGGCTACTTTCTATCGCTTTATCATGAACGCTTTCCAATCTACTCAAATATTTTTCGATTTTTTCTACTGGCGTATCGCTTTTACTCGCCGTATGCATGACTACTTCTTCCATATGTAGATTACTATATAAACGATTTAAGAACTCTTCTCCATTTTTATATTTCATACTCATTTTTCTACCTATCTTTAAATGCAAATAAAATATGACTAAAAAATCTTTAACATTAAATTTTATCTGTTAAAGATTAAATAATTTAAATTAATTTTATTTACTATTTTTACTGATTTGTTACCCTTTCCATCAAAGAAAATTTTTCGTTAATAAACAAAAGAATCGTTTTCATAATAGCAATAATTGGAGTAGCTAAAATCATACCTAAAATACCGAAGAAACTACCGAATAAAAGTAAACCAATCATAATCGTAACTGGATGCAGTTTCATTGTTTTACCCATTACTAATGGCTGCAAAAAGTTGCTTTCTAATAATTGAGCAATCACTACCGCGATCAATGTACAAATTCCTGTCATTGGACTGATTGACAATCCAACAATAACAGCTGGCGCTCCACCGATATAAGGCCCAATGTAAGGAATAACATTCGTAACAGCACAGAATAAACCAAAAATCATCGGAGCTGGTAGTCCGGCAATCCAAAGCGCAATCGATTGGAAAACAAATAGAATAAACATGATGCGTAAAGTTCCATGCACATAACTACGTAAATTGGCATTTAATCGTTCCATTAAATCTTTTGTATCTTTACGATAGCTTCTAGGAACGAGGGTAAGTAAATGTTGTTTAACATTACCAAAATCAAGAGACATATAAAAACCTATTAATAAGCCAATCAATAAATTAGCTCCTCCCGTAATCACAGTACTAACCACATTCATAATTGTCGTAGGTAATCCTACTGTTAAAGAATTACCTAAATTATTAATCATCTGGTAAACATTGTCTTGAGCATCCTTTAAATCATAACCCGACATATCAGAAACTCGATCAAAAGCCCCATCTATCCAATCTTTAATACTATTTAGAAAGGATGGTACTGAAGAAATCAAATCATTTAATTGATGCCAAACAGTAGGAATCATTAAACGTAATACTAAATAAACAGCACTTAGAAAAATCACATAGACAAAAATTGTTCCTAACATACGATGAACCCCTTTTTTCTCTAAGGCTTTTACCATCGGATCTACTAACCACGCAATTAATATACCGATAAAAAATGGCGAAATAATCGATAAAATACGACCAATCAACGGTAAAACTTGCCAATCACGTAATAATTTACTACAAACAAAAATCAAAAGAGCAACTGCTAGAATAAAAATCACTCGTAAAAGATTTACACCAACACTTATTCCTTCATTAATTTTTTTATAATCTAAGGCATCTTCTTTACTTTTTCTCCTAAATACACCCATTCCACTCTCTCCTTATAATGATTATTTTTATCTATATATTTACTTACAATTCTTATTATATGCCAAAACAAAAAAATGCGCAATCAGAAGCAAGAAAAACATAGGGCAACCGCATAAAAAATGTCAATAGTATTATGAATACTAAAAAAAATAAGTTAAAATTGTAATAGGATGTGATGATAATGAACAATCTTATTATGTTTTTTAATGAATTAACTGAT
>CALVOU010000005.1 GCA_944350365.1 uncultured Bacilli bacterium | reverse complement strand
CATCCCGAACACAGAAGTTAAGCTCTTCAGCGCCGACGATAGTGTAGGCTAAAATAGGACGTCGCCAAGGTTTTTTTGCGTTCTTTAAAAAAAAATAACATTTTACAGTAAAGTTCAAGTTTTTCCAATCCTGTTCATTTAGCTAAAAATTGCCTTTCCTCAGTAATTGTGTTATAATATGTAGGCATTAATGAGGAGATTGTATCTGAAAATTGTTGAATTATGTACTAAATTTTGATACAATGAAAATAGTAAAAATAGGGAGGCATGTGACATGGAAAGATTGGAAAAGCTTGAAAATGAATCAATTATTGAATTGGCCAATAGAATGTTGGCTAAAAGACAAGAAACAGGAAATGAAGTAGAAAGTCAAATCTATGGAATTCCAATTACTACAGAAAATTGCCAGACCACTGAGGATATTGAAGTGCAATTACTAAAAGTGAGATTAGAGATTTATGAAAATAATGCCGATGCTGCAAAGAATAACTATCTAATGGCAGCATTCTCAGAACAGTTTAAAAAAAGAGATAAGGGCCCTAGGTCTCCTATTTTAGTTATGTCTGCTAGAGCAGAAGCACTAGCTAGAGAGGAACAAGAAAAAAGAGAAAAGGCTAGTGATGAATTTTATCATAATTTTATGACCAAAAACGATATAGATTGGAACGACAGTAATGAAGTATATGGTTGGATGAATGAGTTAGTTGAGGGCATTAATAACTTTGATGCCACTTTACCATTAAATGAAATTTATTCTGAAGAAGAACTAAAACAGTTACAGGAAAAATATAATACTAAACGATTATCAAGTGCTCAGGCAATTGTAGATGAATTAAAAAAACATGGATATACTGGGGATAAAATAGAAATCAATAATGTTGATGACTTTAATAGACAATATATAGCTAATTATATTAATGAAATAGAAAATTATGGCATGATAATCACCGAGAAATATGTGGATGTTTTAAAAGAAGATGCTAAAGGCGCTGAAGAAGAAATTATCGACGTCGTCTATAGACAGGCTCAAGATATACTCGCTGCTAGTCAAGATCAAAATATTGATTATGAGGCATTTAATGAACAAAAAACAGCAATAGACGAGGAATTGTCCGAAGTAGCTAGAAGAAGAAAAGAAATTAATTATGCTCTAGATGTTGCTAAAGTACTCCCTTCATTAGAAATAATAGCCAATGCAACTACTGCTATTCAAGTGTCTACTGATATAAAGAAAGAAGACTTAGAAGCAAAGTTAGCAGATATTGAGAAGAATTTTTCAAAGACTTTAGATGGCAATCAGGGACCAACAACACCAGTTAGTAATCAATCTGAACCAGATAAAGATAAGGATGGATATTTGTCCTATGATGAGGATTATAAAGCGAAAATGGACGTGAGATATTGCTTTATTAAGGAAAAGGCTGAACAGTTGATTCAGCAAACTGCAAATAAAATTGAACAAGGCAATCGTGAGCAAGTAGAAAAATATCAAAATCTAGTTGACCATTATAAGAATCAATTAAAAAATATAATTGAAAATGAGGCTGCGAAACAAAATACTCTCCAGCCAAACTATCAACCGAATTTCACGAAGAAAAAAACTTTACGACCAAAAATCGACGAAAGTTTTTTAAGAAATACAGCGGGCCAATTTAATATTGCAGAAGAACAACAAGCTAAACAAGCATTTTTAAAGATTAATTCTAATCAGAATGAAAAGTTAACTCAGGAAGAATTAGAAGAATTCAAAGAGGCAATAGATAATTTAAAAAGTAAAAATTCTTATAGCATTTATTTAGAACCATTAGAAAAAGCCTTAAATGAATTTACACAATATTATAATCAAGAAAATAATCCTGTTCCAATAGAAAGACCAAAAATTGACGAAAGTTTTTTAAGAAATACAGCGGGCCAATTTAATATTGCGGAGGAACAACAAGCTAAACAAGCATTTTTGAAAATTAATTCCAACTCAAATCCAGAAATGAGTAAAGAAGAACTATTAGAATTTAAAGAAGCAGTTGATAATCTAAGAGAGAAAAATGCTAATAGTATATATCTAGAACCATTAACAGAAGCTTTACAAGACTATACAGATTACTATAATTCTGTAAACAATAGAAAAGTTGCTGAACTTGTTGATAATAATCTTTCTCAAAATATGCAAAGACCAAAACTAGATGAAAGTTTCTTAAGAAATACGGCAGGCCAGTTTAATATTGCAGAAGAGCAGCAGGCTAAGCAAGCATTTTTAAAGATTAATTCTAACCAGAATGAGAAGTTAACTAGAAAAGAATTAGATGAGTTTAAAGAAGCGATAGACAGACTAAAAGATAAAAATGCAAATAGTGTTTATTTAGAACCATTGGCTAAATCGCTTAATGAATTTATAGATTATTACAATACAGAAAATGGGTTAAAAGCCCCTGAAAAACCTAAAATAGATGAAAGCTTTTTAAGAAGTACAGCAGGTCAATTTAATATCGCAGAAGAACAACAAGCTAAACAAGTCTTTTATAAAATTAATAATAATCCATCGGATGAAATTTCTGCTGAAGATTTGATAAATTTCAAACAGTCACTTGATGATTTAAAGCATGCTAATGAATATAGTGTTTATCTACAACCTTTAAACGAAGCATTACAAAAATTTGCAAACTATAAGATTAAATACGATCAATATTTAGCTAAACAAGCACAACAACCAGTAAATAATAATAGAAAACAAGGATTAGAAGCTATATATACCAATGTATCAAAATTAGAGCAAACTACTGATCAAGTAGAGCGTAAAGCAATATTAGATAGTATTAATAATGAAGTTAAGGAAATGCTAACTAGTAAAACAATTAATAATTCCGAAGTTGAAAATATCAAAGCCCTTTTGGAAGGTGAGCAGAATCTATTATCGTCAAAGGCAAAAAAAGTAACAATTAATTTTCCTATTGATGATTTAGATAAAGAGTTAAAGGATCGAATAAGAAATAATGAAAGTAAAGAGAAAGTAGAAGAAACACTAAGAAAGATTGCTCAACCAATTATAGATAATCTTAATCATGCATCAAAAAAATACGAAGCTAATTTAAATATATTGAAAAACGGAACACCAGAAGAAAAAGATAGGGTAATGAATGAGTATAAAAAGAATGGTGCAGGACTTGATACTTCAAAACTTACATCTGATGTTATCATAGCTAGATTAGCAAACAGAATTCAGAATATACAGGCAGAAAAGCAAGATCTTGAGCAAAAAATTAATGAATATATTGAATTATATGAGAAAGTAAAAAATAAGGATTACCCAGATCCAAAGAAAGATGATTCCAATAGAAAGAAACAGGATAAGCAAAGCATCCTTAAATTAGACGATGAAGAAGTAGACAAATTAACCGAACCTAATACAAAATTACGTGGAATATTAAATAGCTTGAAAAAGCAAGCTAAGAAAGTCTTAAATTGGATTAAAGAACACCCAGTTAAAGCCGCTGCTTTATTAGCAACAACAGGTATAATAGGAACAATTGCTATATCTGGCATTAGTGCTTTTAGAAATGATAAGGTTGCAGAAGTCGAAAAAACTGCAAAGGAAATAAGCCAAGAAGCAGATGATGAACTAATTGCTGAATCACCAATAGCTAGTGCCGTTGACGAAGCAATTCAACAAGTATCCACTGAAACTGCAGTAGTTGATAATAATAATATTGCTACGCAAGTATTAGCCGATGAGCAAGCTAGAATCGCAACGGGTAGTGATGCAGTATACAAAGACATCCATAGTGCAGCCACTCAACAAAATCAGCTATATGCTCAATCAAGTAGCGTTCAAGACATTTGGCAAAATACGAATGTAGAAGCCGGAAAAATGTATCAAGTAGAAGCAGATGGAACTCTTAGTGAAATTAATGGTGTTGATGCCCTAGTTCAAGCTGGTAATGAAGGAAAAACAATCGTAAGTACTTGGCAAAACGAAGATGGTACACTTGCACGTAGCGTAATCACACCAAGTGAATTTGGGCAATCATTAGAAAATGCAGAAGAAAATACTAGAACAAGGTAAAAAGAATAGGAGGATTTCATGGAGAACAGAATCAATAAAATTATGCATCTAAAAAATGGAGCTAAATACTTAATATTAAATCAAGCAATTTATCAAGGCAAAAACTATTATTTTGCAGTTAGAGTCAGTGATGACGAAGAAAATATCATTGATGAATATCAAATGCTTTGTGAAGAAATAAAGGATGGAAAAATATTCGTTTCTACTGTGGATAATCCAGATACTCTTAGACTTCTTGCTGAGTATTTAGAAGCTGCTACATAAAACATGAAAAATAAAAAAAGATAAGGAAATAGGTTGTCGAACCTATTTCCTTTTTGCTATAATGAATTAGGTGATAAAGATGACATATAAATTTACAAGTAGAAGTGAACAAGATACAATCGAATTAGCAGAAAACATTGAGTCAGAGAAATTTCCTAACATGGTAATCTGCTTAGAAGGCGATCTAGGTAGTGGAAAAACCGTATTTACAAAAGGTTTTGCTGCTTCCCTTGGCGTAGAAGAACCTATTACCTCGCCCACGTTTAATATTATTAAAGAGTATGATTCAGGAGAGATGGATTTATATCACATGGATGTCTATCGTCTAGATGGAAAAGTAGCCGATTTGGGAATTGAAGAATATTTTCATAAAGATGGTATTGTCATTATCGAATGGGCTGATATGATTAAGGATTATTTACCACCGGAAAGATTAGAGATCAAGATCAAAATCTCTGAGGATATCGAAGATACAAGAATAATTGTCATTACGCCAATTGGTCGTGTCTATGAAGATTTATGCGAGGCAGTTTTATGACGATTTTATATATAGATACTACAACTAACTATTTATATTCTGCTATTTCAATGAATAATCAAATAACAGGCGAAATCAAAGCGAAGTTAGATAAAGATTTGTCTGTTTTTACTTTACCAAAAATTAAAGAAATGTTAGAAGAGGGTCATGTTGATCCTAAAGACGTAGATAAAATTCTCGTTGTAAATGGACCAGGATCGTTTACTGGAATAAGAATAGGGGTAACTATTGCTAAAACATATGCTTGGAGTTTAAAAAAGAAAATTAGTACTGTCTCTAGCTTAATGGCAATGGCACTTTCGACGAAAAAAGAAAAGATTTATAAAGTTCCTTTTATCGACGCAAGACGAGGTTATGGCTACGCAGCAATTTACGATGAAGAAAATCGACCAGTATTAAAAGATCAATATATGAGCATCGAAGCTTTAAAGTGTGCGATTGAACATTTACCAGGTGAGTATACAATTATTACAAATACGCCGATCGAAGGATTAGAAAATAACTGTGAAAAATATGATCCTAATTTTGCGAAAATTGTAGAATTTTGTAAAGATAATGTCGAATCAAATCCCCATGCTGTCAATCCTAACTATCTGAAATTAACAGAAGCTGAGGAAAAACAAAAGGAAGAACTCATATGATCGTAAAATTAGTTGTGGATAATTGTAAAATAGAAGTTCTAAGAAAAAGTTTTCCACAGATTTTGGGGAAAATCGATGTAAAACAAGAACTCATAGACAATTCGTTTACAAAATATTTTACATATGAAATTGACGGTATTCCCATTGGGTTTATCCACTATACTTTTCTTTATGAACGAGCCGAGTTAATTGATATAGCTGTACTCTCCAATTATCAAAATCAAGGAATAGCTAGTCAATTAATGAGCTACATGATAGAAGACTGCCAAAAAAACGAAATTGAAAATATTACCCTAGAAGTAAGAAAAGATAATTTTAAAGCCATCCATCTTTATGAGAAATATGGTTTTCGGCAAGTAGCTACTAGAAAAAATTATTACCAAGGAATGGATGCTTGGTTAATGGAGAAAGAGTTGATAAAATGAAAGATGTATATATATTCGCTATAGAGTCTAGCTGTGATGAAACTAGTTGTTCAATTGTAAAAAACGGAACGGAAGAAATTGCTACCGTTGTACTTTCACAAATTGATATCCACAAAGATTTTGGTGGGGTTGTTCCAGAAATAGCTAGTCGTCATCATGTGAAGAATATAACGATGGTAATAGAAGAATGTCTTACGAAAGCTAATATGACAATGGAAGAGATGGATGCGATTGCGGTAACTTATGGCCCAGGACTTATTGGTTCATTATTAGTAGGAGTAGAAGCAGCTAAAACGTTAGCCTATCTCTACCAGAAACCATTAATTCCCGTTCATCATATTTCGGGACATATTTATGCGAATAACCTAAAAGAAGAATTAAAATTTCCACTAATTGCTTTGGTAGTAAGTGGTGGACACACCGAATTAATTTACATGAAAGATCACTATTGCTTTGAGAAAATAGGTGGTACATTAGATGACGCAGTAGGCGAGTGCTATGATAAAGTAGCAAGGATCATCGGTGTACCATACCCAGGTGGTCCGACGATAGATAAGTGGGCTAGCTTTGGTGAAGATACCTATTCCTTACCACTCCCACTGAATGATGATTCTTATAACTTTAGTTTCAGTGGCTTAAAAAGTGCGGTAATTAATTTAGTACATAACGAAAAACAACGAAATCAACCAATTAGAAAAAAAGATTTAGCTACTTCTTTTCAAAATACAGTAGTAAAAATTATCAGTAAAAAAACGATGAAAGCCTTAAAAGATTATCAGGTAAACCATTTAATTATAGCTGGAGGAGTAGCTGCGAATCAAGGAATCAGAAATACTTTAACTACTCTTTGTGAGCAAGAGAATATCACTTGTAGTGTACCTGATATAAAATATTGTACCGATAATGCTACGATGATTGCTGCGTCTGGTTACTACGCCTATCGTTTAGAAAGAACAGCTAATTTAGACTTAAATCCAAAATCTAGCATAATATTAAAATAGACAAATAATCAGGGGGGAAAATAAATGAATAACATACAAACGATTCTCTTAGATATGGATAGTATTACGAAATTTTTAGCGAGAAAAAAGATGGAAGAACGTTCGCAATATCCCATGTACGAAAGTGTAATTAAAGAAGGAATCAAATCACTTAGCTCCTTCCAAGTGATTGCCTTTACTTTGGGAGACAAAAAATATGCCACCAAGTGGTTACATACTACGCATTTAAACCGATTAATACCAACTGTAGAAGCAGGAGAAAAAAATAAACCAACAACTTGTGAACAATTACTAAAGAGTATTTTTCTAAAAAAGCAACTAAAACGCGAAAGTACTTTGATCGTAAGTAATAATCCCAAGGTACTCACTAATGGTAAATTACTAAATATAGCTACCTGTAGTTGTAGTTTATTATACAATCAATCGCTACCGCAAACAGATTATCAAATTAAATTTTTACCAGAACTCAACGAAATAAAGTCTAGCAAGAAAGAAAAAGAGCAATTAGTAGATACTAACGAAGAAAAATCTACTGTTCAAAATTTATATATTGATCAAAAAACATGGGATAGCTTATCACGAATTGCCAAATTAAACTTAGAAAAACAATCCATTCAACCTATTACACTTACTGATCAAGAAACTTTCTCTCGTATTCCTTCTTCTTGCTTAGTACTAACAAAATTTCCTGAAGTAGAAATACAACTTGAATACCTAGGCATTCCAAGTTGTTATCTAGTGACATCAATGAATGATCAAGTAGAAAGAAAATCAACACTAGAAATTCCTATTAAACGACTAGAAAAATTCCAAAGCTTAAATACAAGATAAAAACTCAACTAAATAAGTAGACAATTAAGTAAAAATTTGATAGTATTAAGGCTACGCAGCTTGATTAGAGCAAAAAAAGAAAACGATCTCCTAATAGAGTTCGTTTTTTGGCGTTTAAGTAAGGAGGTTAGTATGGAAATTACAAAAGAAGAACTAGCAAAAGAACAACAACATTTGGCGAAAACATTGGAATTAATCAGAAAATACATCTCAGAACTCGGTCAAGAACTCTATGATAAAGAAGAAAAAATTAAAGAGTTCAAGGAACTGATCTGGGATACCAGACATGATATGGATCCAGCGGAAATGCGAACCATGATAGGAGCAAGTGATTTAGAAGTAACTATAGCTGAAGCAAGAAGAAAATATTTTCAAAAATTATTTCGGATTCAAGAAAGTCCCTATTTTGCTTCGATCACTTTTCAAGCAGAAGGAGAAGATCCTCAAAAAATTTATATTGGAATCACGCATGTAGAAGAAGATTTACATTATTATGTACATGATTGGCGTGCACCGATTTGTAGTTTATTTTACGATTATGAAGTTGGCAAAGCTTCTTACCAATCACCAGATGGAATTGTAAGTGGGGAACTTACGAATAAACGCCAATTTAAAATCGAAAGAGGTAAGCTAAAACGCGTTTTCGATAACAGTATTAATATCGATGATGAAGTACTACAAGATGTTCTTTCCCAAGAATCTAGTGATAAAATGAAGAATATCGTCAATACCATTCAACAAGAACAAAACGCAGTTATTCGTAACACAGAAGATAAAGCACTAATTGTTCAAGGAATTGCCGGTAGTGGTAAAACCTCGGTAGCTCTACACCGTATTGCTTTTCTCTTATATAAAATTAATAATCTAACTTCAAATAATATCATTATTTTTTCTCCCAATCATATTTTTTCAGAATATATTTCTAACGTTTTACCAGAACTAGGAGAAGAGAATACCCTTCAATGTACCTTTAATAGCTTTTTAGAAGCAAACCTTACAGAATTTAGACATGTCGAAGAATTTACTGCATTTATCGAGCGTTATTATAAAGGAAAAGAAACTAATTCAGCCTGGGTAGCTTATAAACAAAGTGATGAGATTATCGATGATCTTGATCAATATATTCACGACTTAAACCAACAGGCCTATTTCATAGATGGAATCGTGTTTGATAAGATTTATTATAGTAAAGACGAATTGAATCACTTATTAAAACGATATCAACATTTCCTACTTTTTGAACGAATCCCAGCGATTGCTTATAAATTGTGTGATTATCACTATGAAGGAAAGAAAGGTAAGGCTAAACAGATCATCTCTTTATTGTATAAAGCTTTTAATATAAAGAAAGATTTTAAACAAATTTATATCAACTTTTATCATAGTAAATACTTTAAAAACCATTATCCCACTAGTCTTACAGATAAAGAAATAAAAGAAACCGTAAGTAAACGAGAAATTAAATATGAAGATGCCTGTGTTTTTACTTACTTAAAAGGTCTACTAGAAGGATTTGAATATCGAGGATTAATAAAAGAAGTTGTAATCGATGAAGCCCAAGATTACAATAAACTTCAATATCATATCATTAAAAATATTTTTCCACGTAGTAATTTTACTATTCTAGGAGATGTGAATCAAACAATAAATCCTTATTATAAATATCATTCGTTAAATGAACTAAAAGAAATCTTTACCGAAGATTGCCGTTATTTAGAATTATGTAAAACTTATCGTTCAAGTCAGGAAATTATCGAATACACCAACAAAATTCTTGGACTAAATCACATTCAAGCGATTAGAAAAAAGAATAATCACCCAGTCATATTTAGACAGGAAGAAAATTTAAAGGAACAACTATTAACCGATATTAAGAAGTTAAAGAAAAATAATAAGTCTATCGCCATTATCACTAAAAATGATACTGAGGCATCATTGGTATATGAATGTCTAAAAGAGGATATTGAAAGAATTAGTTTATTGAACACAAACACAGAAAAATTTAATCGTGACATGGTAATTATCCCTTCTTACACTGCCAAAGGTTTAGAGTTTGATGCAGTAATTATCTATACTACCCCAGATAATTTTTATAAGAAATCTGAGCGCTATCTTTATTATGTAGCTTGTACTAGATGTCAACATGAACTAATTATCTACAACCAAAAAGAAGTATTTTAGAGTTGTAATTTTATTAGAAAAATATTATAATCTTACTAGATAGTAAGGAGTGGGTAAAATGGCTAGAGGGAAAACCGATACTACCAAAAATAAAGGAAAAGAAAAGGAAAAAATAACTGAAAAAAAAGTTTCTCACCAAAAGAATTCATCTAAGTTAAAAAAATGGGATTTTAAACATCTAACAGATAAACAAAAGAAATTATCTATTTATGGAATAATTGTGATTTTAATTGTGATTGTGATTATTATTGCGATATTCTTATTTAATTCTGATAAAGGAAATACTCCTGAAGAAAAAACAGAAAATTATTTAGAGAAGACAGTAAGAGGATTTTATGAAGATTATTATTATGAACAATTAGTAAAATTACAAGAAAATGAGATGATTGACGGAGATGTACCTACTTTCCTATCTAATTTCACAACGGAGGGAATTCCGGTTAGTATAAATGCGATGATCAATAATAAATATATTGGGGAAAGCGAAATCGAAAAGCATATTGGAGAATATGGGTGTGACTATGATAATACTATCGTTAGAATTTATCCAACAAGTCCTTATGGTAAACAAGATTATACATTAAAAACGACTTTAGATTGCGAAAAAGAAATGGAATAATTTGATTAATAATGAATAGAGATTAGGTACGAAGCCTAGTCTCTTTCTATGAGAAATATTCGTAAAATAGATAAGTAGAATAATGCGATAAACTAGTTCCAACAATTTTTATAAAATTTTCTTGTACAGTGATAGAAAATTTGTTAGAATATACTAGGCATTTAAGATAATAAAAGGAGGTTATAAATGAGTTTTATTATCCAATCTGTAACCGTATTATTAGAAGGTATTGTCTCTTTCTTTTCCCCATGTGTAATTCCTTTATTACCAATTTATATGGGTTATTTAGCAGGTAGTGCAAAAGAAAGAGATCAAGCTGGAAACATTATTTATAAAAGAAAAAGAGTATTTTTATATACCTTATTTTTCGTTTTAGGAATTTCAATGTCATTTTTCTTATTGGGGCTATCTTTTACCGCAATAGGAAAATTCTTTAAAGAAGCTAGAACGATTATCGCAATCATTGGTGGAATAATTATACTTTTATTAGGTCTCTTCCAATTAAAAGTGATTAAATTACCTTTTCTTCAAAAAGAGAAAAAATTAAATGTAAAGATCAATCCTAAAAAGATGAATCCATTTATGGCTTTTATCATGGGCTTTTTATTTAGTTTTGCTTGGACACCTTGTGTAGGCCCTGCTTTATCTTCAGTATTAATTATGGCCGGAAGTGCAGATAGTATGTTACTTGGTAACTTATTAGTACTTATCTACGCAATTGGGTTTATTATTCCATTTTTAATATTAGGATTATTTACCAGAGAAGCATTAAATTTCTTAAAACGAAAGCAAAATATTTTAACCAAAGCCGTACAATTAGGAGGAATACTTTTAATTCTTGCGGGAACATATACAGTAATCACGAATGTAAATACTTGGAAGTTACAAACATCGGTTACTAATGAAAATTGTAAGATAAATAAAGAAACTGGATTAGCGACCTGTCCAGGTAGAACTCCTTCCCAATCCAACAATCAACAAGAAGTTTCTCATATCGAAAGATTTTCTTTAATTGACCAAAATAATCAACAACATAATTGGGAGGATTATAAAGATAAAACCGTATTATTACATTTCTGGTCAACTGATTGTAGCGCCTGCAAAAAAGAATTAAATGAACTCCAAGAACTATATGAACACTATGAAGAAAATGAAAAAGATGTAGCGCTATTAACTGTAGTTTCTCCACAGGTAGAGGGAAAAAGTCAGAAACAAATCAAAAGTTTTATTGAAAGTAAAGATATTACTTTTCCAGTATTAATTGATCAAACAGGGGAGTTTTTTTTAGAATTTAATATCGTATCTTTTCCTAACACCTTTATCGTCAAAGATTCAGAGATCCGTCATACGATTCCAGGTGCCACTACAGCGGATAACTTAATCGAAGCAGTAGAGAAGGTTAAGAAAAACGCTTAAAAGAATCAAAAAAAAGACAGATAAATAAATATCTATCTAGTTATTAAATAAGAGAAGATGATTAAGAAGAGTTTTTAATCATCTTTTTTTCTATACAGGAAATAATATAATACATGACATAAGAGACAATCCCTAAAATGACGACTGAAGTAATGACTAAGTTAATATTAAATACTTGTGATCCATACATGATTAGATAACCCAATCCTTCTTTAGAAACCAATAACTCACCCATAATTACGCCAATCAAAGACATACTAATATTAATTTTAAGACAATTTACGATTGTATTTTTATTACTAGGAACAATTAATTTATAGAATATTTGATATTTCTTTGCATTTAATGTCTGTAATAACCGAATATAATAGGAATCGGTTGAGTTGAAGCCACTGTAGATGTTAATGATGGTAATGAAAGTAGAAATGAGTAGTGCCATAAAGATGATGGAATTTGTGTTAGCACCTACCCAAATAATAATAAGGGGACCTAAAGCGACTTTAGGTAAAGAGTTCATGACCGTTAAGTATGGATCGACAATTTTAGCAATTGTTTTATTCCACCATAGAATAGAAGCAACGAGAAAGCCGATGATCAAGGCAATGCTAAAGCTAATTAAGGTTTCATACACGGTAATCCAGATATGATTAAGTAAATCGTTCTGTTGCCATAAAGAACAAAAAGTATCTACAACTTTAGATGGTGAACTAGATAAAAAAGTATTAATCCATCCCCTTTGGGCACTAATTTCCCAGATAGCCAAAAAGAAGACAATAATCGCAATTTGAAAGAAATGGACGAAGATTTTATTTTTTCTTCTTTTTCGTAAAAATTGTTTATGTTCTTCACTATAAGTGGACATCTAGATCCCTCCAAATCTGATCATAGTAGTAATTAAATTCCTTACATTTACGATTTTGAATGGGCGTAGATTTATCCGTCAAATGAATATCGTAAACTTTTTTAACCGCTGCTGGGCGTTTACTAAGTACAACCACGCGATCAGACATAGAAATTGCTTCTGATAAATCATGAGTGACCAAAATAGCTGTTTTTCCCTCATTTTTAATAATTTGATACACATCATCTGATAAGGATAAACGGGTCATTGAATCCAGAGCAGAAAATGGTTCGTCTAATAAAAGAATATCTGGATCAATCGCTAGCGTCCTGATTAAAGCGACGCGTTGTCTCATTCCACCGGATAAAGAATTAGGATATTTATAGATAAATTCCCCTAATCCATAAGTATTGAGTAAATCAATAACTCGTTGTTTCGTTTTTTCATTTAACGTGTGACTGATTTCTAATCCGATTAAGCAGTTATCTAAGATAGTTCGCCAAGGAAATAAGGCATCTTTTTGTAGCATGTATCCCATACGGATATTCTCTTTATGAAAGGTAATTTTTCCTGCTGATTTTTCTTCCAGATTAGATAGGATAGAAAGTAAACTAGTTTTTCCACATCCAGAAGGTCCAACGATTGCGACAAGTTCTTTATCGTAAATATCAAGAGAGATATTATCGATTGCGACAATCTCTCCGCTTGTATCATGGTAGATTTTTTTTACTTTATCAATCGTAAGAATTTTTTTCATACTAATCCTTAGTATAAATTAAATCTTCATATTTTACCGTATTATCCAGCTCTCCTGCTGCTTTCATGATATCTTGTAAATGATAGAATGAATCTTCCTTGAAATCTGTTGTAGTAGGCCATGCATCGATACTACGATATCGAGCAATAACTTCTACTAAATCATTCATAGAGGTATCTGGGAAGAATTCGATAATCGCGTTAGCAACTTCTTTATCACTGTGATTGTGTACATAATCTAACCCCTTTTGGATAGCTCTTGTAAATTTCTCAATGATCTCTGGATTTTCTTCAATATAACTGATTCTAGCACTATAAGAAGTGTATGGAACAACTCCTCCAAGTTCACCGATGGATGCTACTACGTAACCAAAACCTTGATTTTCAATTTGAGTAGCATTAGGTTCAAATAAGGTTACAAAGTCTCCTTGCCCACCCATAAAAGCGCCAGACATTGCCGCAAAGGCAACACTTGTATCGATATCTAAATCGTTAACCGGATCGATTCCATTTTGCCGAAGTGCCCATTCAAATGTCATTTCAGGCATACCACCTTTTCTACCACCAATCACACTTTTTCCTCGTAAGTCATCAAGAGTAAAGTCTTCATATTTTTCTCTTGAGACTAAGAAAGAACCATCTTTCTGGGTTAATTGCGCAAATGTTTTCAAATAATCTTTTTCGCCGGCATTATAAACATAGCTAGCTGTCTCCTAAAGGATAATAGTAAAATAATCATTATATCCAAATTATACCTATTAGTATATTGAAAAGGCAAAGAAAGTTTTTGATTATCATTTAATTTAATTTCAATTATTTTTGTATTACTCATGTTGATTTTTCTCTGAAAAATAAAGTAAATGATAACTAGCGGAATAAGCTATATACTTTTTATTCATAAATTGTTAAGATGAACTTGAGGTGTTTATCATGAACCAAGAAAAAATGGGATTATTTATTAGTAAACTTAGAAAAGAATATAAGCTCACTCAAAAAGAACTTGCGGATAAGTTAGGAATATTAGATACTTCAATTTCTAAATGGGAACGTGGAATTAACGCACCAGATATATCTTATTTAACAGAGTTATCTAAAATATTTCATGTAACAGTACAAGAACTTTTAAATGGCGAAAGAAATTTTAAGAAAAAAGAAATAGATGTTAATCATCATAGTAAAGTATTAGAAGTAAGTAATTTATCTAAATCTTTTGGAAAAAGAAAAATTCTAGATAATATTAACTTAACCATTTATGAAGGAGATATTATCGGTTTAATTGGTCCGAATGGTGCGGGGAAAACTACATTGATAAAAACAATTCTTCGTCTTTACTACTGTGATAAAGGTAGTGTAAAAATCTGTGGTTATGATACGAAAAAACAATTAGAACAAGCACTATCTAAAGTAGGGTCGATTATCGAAAAACCAGATATGTATGATCAACTTACTGGACGAAAAAATTTAAAGATAACAGAATTACTAAATGATCTTCATGATCAAAAATATGTTGAGGAAATCATTGAATTTGTAGGATTAAAAACACGAATCAATGATAAAGTAAAGAAATATTCGTTAGGAATGAAACAACGTCTAGCGATAGCCAATGCTTTGATAAAAAAGCCTAAATTACTAATTTTAGATGAACCGACAAATGGGTTAGATCCAAAAGGAAGAAGAGAATTAAGACAAATGTTAAAGACGATCAGTCAAGAACAAAATATGAGTATCTTAATTAGTAGTCATATTTTATCAGAAGTAGAAAATATTTGTGATCGAGTAGTGATTATTGATCAAGGAAGGTTAGTAAAAGAGTTCGGAATCGAAGAAGTAAAATATAAAAACATCAGTTTAGAAGAAGAATATTTTTCTGAAACCGAAAGCTTTGAAAATGGTGAAGAACATGAAAATAATTAATTTAGTCAAAAGTGAATTTATTAAAAATTACAATGTAAAAAGATGGCTAATCATCACCATAGTATTAATCATTGCTTCTCTTTTCCTCATTCGTTATACGGATAACCTTTTGGAAGAAAAAGCAACTTATGATGATACAGGTTTGGAAATAAGTATCGAGTCTTTCGAAAATGCCCTTAATAACTTACAAAAAAAAGAAGAAAAAACGTTAGACGATGAATATGAAATGTTTTTTAGCAGGAACTATATTGACTATATGAATATACTGCTAAACAAAAAAATAAATCATCAGAATGATTGGAAGTTTGCCTTCATCGATGAACAAGTATTACCGACTTTATCAGAAAATTTCTTAATCGAAAAAATAGTAAATGAACAAAGATATGAAGAAGTTTTAGAATTTTGTGATTACAAAGATGAAAATTCTAGTGTATATGGAATAAAAATATGTCAAAATATTTTATCAGCTGATATCGATAATGGTAGAAATTTGACCAAACTAGAAGAACTATATAAAAATAATCTACAAACAATAACAGATTATCAACAATTACTAGAAGAAGATAAATACTATTTATATTTACAGTATCAAGTAGATCATGGAAAAATAGAAAAAGACGAATTTGTTCAAATTTTATTAGACAAGAAGGTAGAAACGAATACAGACTTTTTAGGATTAAATTACTTACAATATCAACGTCTAGAAGAAAACGCTGAAATAGAAATTATGGATGAAGAAGAGTACAATCAAACACCATCTGGTGATTATGCTTCTTATCAGGAATATGTGACCTATAATACAAAATTAAAAAATGATGCGATAAAAAATAGAGAAATCTTATTATACAGTACAGAGCATGAAATTGAACATGATATTTCTTACAATCTATTAGATGGCGTAACAGAAGGCATTAGATATATGAATACCAAAATAAAAGTAAATCAAGTATTTCATTTATCTGTTGTAGTCATGATTATTGTAGCGATTACGAATAGTGGAATTATCAGCCGTGAACATAGTAAAGGAACGATAAAAAACATCATCACAACACCGGTTCAAAGATGGAAAATATTACTAAGTAAATTTATCTATTTACTATTAGATACTTATCTCATATGGCTATTAGGTCTTGTAATCATTAGCTTACTTGCCGGTATTCAATATGGCTTTAATGATTTATTAGATCCCAAATTAGTCTATGTAGGTGGCCAAGTTAAAGAAGTAAATTACTATCTCTACATTTTAAAAGATATCTTTCTAGCTAGTATACCAATCATCTGTTTCTTAAGTGTTTTATTCTTCCTATCCGCAGTAACATTGAATACTTCTTTAACGGTAGGAATAATCTCTTCTTTATCTGTGGTATCTTTCTTCCTTTGGATTATGATGATAACCAATAGTTTTCCCAATATAGTATATACACCATTCTGGTATTTAGATTGCGGTTATATCCTAAGTAATGCTGAAATTTATGTTGATTCATTAAGAAATGTTTCATACAATCTAGGAACAGGAATCATAAGTTCGTTAATAATTAGCATTATCCTATATATCCTCACCAATATCGTGTATATTAAACGAGACATCAAAAACTAGAAAAAATAAATCTAAAAATAGCTATCAGATATATGATAATCATAAGAAAAATAGGTTAAATATCAATTAGAGTAAACCAGATATTGGCCTATTTTTTTCTTACCCTTTTTCATTGAAATTCTATCGAGAACATAAAAGTGCCATAATCTCATAAGATTTTATGAGGTGAAAAAAATGGAAAACACGATAGATTTTAAAAATTTGATTTTATCAGATAACCATTTAAATTTACTCTTTGAGAAACACTTATCCAAACAACTATATGAATATAATCTTCTTTTCTTTTCTACTTATGAAAAGTTAAAAGAAGAAATTGATCAAGAAATATTAAAAGTAAAACAACATTTTGAAAAAACATTAAAATCAGAATCTCTATCATTTATATCACCACTAAATGTAAGACTATTTCTCGATAGAAAAGAGAATTTTAATGATGAATAAAGAGAAAAAATATTCATTAGTAGAAGAAATAAGAAGGCAAATATCAACCGGAAAATCAATCTATGATTTAACTTTACGAGTTACTTTTTACGCAAGAGTTTCAAGTGATAGTGACGAACAAGCTACATCGGTAGTCAATCAAGTAGACTATTTTTCCCATTTAATTCAATCTAATCCTAAATGGCTCTTCGTAGATGGCTATATTGACGAAGGAATTAGTGGAAAAAGTGTAAATAAAAGAGAAGCTTTTCTAAAAATGATCGAAGATGCGCAAAAAGATCAATTCGATTTAATTCTAACGAAAAGCGTTCCCCGATTTGCGAGAAATACTTTAGATAGTATTCAATATACAGAAGAATTATTAAAATACAGTGTTGGTGTTTATTTTTTAAATGATAATATTAATACCTTTTTACCAGACTCAGAATTTCGTCTAACTTTAATGGCAAGCATCGCTCAAGACGATTTAAGAAAGCTATCAGAAAATGTGAAGTTCGGATTAAAACAATCGATAAAAAGAGGTGTAGTGTTAGGAAGTAATAATATCTATGGGTATATAAAAGATAAAGGCAGTTTAAAAATAATGGAAAAGGAAGCTACTGCTGTGAAAAAGATGTTTACTTTATACGATAGTTATTCTAGCTTAAAGAAAACATCGATTCAATTAGAAAAAATGGGATATCTTAATCGCAAAGGAAAACCTTTTGATACAACGACAATTAGAAGAATCTTGATGAATCCTAAATATAAAGGTTACTATTGTGGCAATAAAACAACCGTCTTAGATTATAAATCTGGAATAACTAAACAGATTACTAAAGATAAATGGATAGTCTATAAAGACAATAAAAAAATTCCTCCTATTGTCTCTGAAGAATTATGGGATAGAGTAAATAATGAGCTAGCTAAAAAACAAAACAATTATCATAGTAAAGAAAGAATAAATAAAAAAAGTAACTATGCTTACAGTGGAAAATTAATCTGTAAAGAACATAAAATTGCTTATACCAGATCGGGTAGAAAAACGAATCGCAAGAATGATTATCGTTATTGGTCATGTCGATTATATAAAAGAGGATTTAAGTACTGTAGTAGCCCACTACTAAAAGAAACTAATCTCGATATCTTGTTCCAGTACATAATCAGTAAATTCTTCCCAAACAAAGAAAAAATAAAAGAACGGCTCATTAATAGAATAAAAAAATACAATATAGATGAGGAACTTACTCAGAAAAAATCTAATTTAGCTAAGAACCGGATAAATTTAGAAACTCAAAAAGAAAAACTATTTGAACTAGTAAGCAGTAACTGTATAACCAACGAAGAATTTAAAGAGAAAAATGAAGCCTTGAATCAGAAACTTTATCATCTCAACATAGAACTACAAGGTTTAGAATCTAAGTTACCGGTAGAAAGAGAAAAAAATAAACAATTAATTAGTCAACTAGATAAAGAACTAGATTTTAAATATCATTTATCTAGTTATATAGATTTATTGGTAGATCATGTTTATGTTTCCAAAATAAATAATAATCGCCATTTAGTAAGATTAGAAATAATGTTAAAAACAGGAGTAAATATCTTGGTAGATTATGATCAATCCATAATGAAATATAAGGAAAAATGGGAATTTTCATCAGGAGGCGATTTTATCAAGTTTCTAATGGATTATCGATAAATTTTCCCTTAACCGTCCATGACCTAAATACATGCTTCACTACCAGAAAAACCAATTTGAACATCCCCAGATAAAACAGCAGCTGATACTTTATCTGCACCAGGTGTCAACAATAGTTCGATTTCTAAGCCTTCTTCTTCAAAAAAGCCTTGACTGATTGCCACATATTGTGGAGCATAGAAAATTGTATGCGCAACTTCAGCCACTGTAATTTTTTCCAAAGAAGAATCTTTTTCCTCATTCTTATTTAAGTCCAAAAAAAACAAACTAGCAATCGCAAGGACTATAATAAAAATAAGTAAAACATATAAAAATTTTCTCATATTTCCTCCTTTACTAATGTATTATATGAAAAAACTAATTAAGTGCTATTAATAGAGTTAGGAAAAATAAAACAGTAAGTTCCTAAACATAAAACCCAAAAATAATCAGTTTATGTGCTATAATATAACTAGAAACTAGATGGCCACGCCATTCATAAAGAAGCAAAATAAATTAACCGGCATATATAGTAAGTAAGAGGAGAAGATGGGAAATGGGACATAGAATAAAAGTATGTACTTTTAATGTTAGAAATGATAATTTAATTCCAGATTTGACTACGGAAATGATTAGAAAAAATTATCATAAATTACTAATTGATTACAGAATAGATATTTTATGTACGCAAGAGTTAATTGAAAGTACGATGCAAGTAATAAGAGAAAGTTTCTCCAATCATCATATATTAGGAGATTATCGTTATGGAAAAGGTAGATTTGTAAAGAAAATAAAAACCTTAAAAAAATATAACGAATCCAATGCGATTATTACTCATTTTCCAGTTGTTGATACCAAAACTTATTCTCTACCGTGGTTACCAAGAAGTATTAAAGAAATCTATAATGGGATTTTTAAATATCGTTCATTAACTCCTAGAATTATTACGCTATCTAATCTAAAAATAGGAGAGGAAGAAATTGTAGTTATCAATACTCACTTAGACTGTCATATTGAAAGTATAAAAAATAGTCAATTAAAAAAAGTAGAAAAAATACTAAAAAAACAAAAGAAGTCAATTATTTTAACTGGTGACTTTAATACCGATAAAGGGGATCCTATTTTTACTCGTTTTATTGCGATGTTAAATCAAATGGGATTAAAAAGAGTAGAATATAACCAAAAAACTTTTGCTAAATCGAAAGAAGATGTCGCAATTGACCACATATTTATTCCGAATACTTGGAAAATCAATAAAATTGAAGCAATTAAGGATCCAGAACTAGAACACTATAGTGATCATTATCCGATTTGTATTGAAGTAGAAACCGGATAATAGTAAGTAAAATCAAAAAAAGAAATATTTTTCAGGAAAAGATAATTGGTATAACTATAGTAAAATAAAATAAAGTTTGTTATAATGAAGTAAGAAAAATCATCATCAACAGGAGGAAATATGGGACTATTTAGTAAAATTAAAAGTATGTTTAAAGGGGAAAGTAAACCTCAAGAACAGGAAAAGATAGAAACTCAAAAAGAAGAACAAACTATTGAAGAAGAAAAACATTCCGTAACAGAGATAAAACAGGAAGAAACATCAGTAGAACAGAAAAAACAAGAAGTACCTTCGAAAGAAGAAAAGAAAAAAGAATTAGAAAGTAATAAAGAACACTCTCCAAGTACAGAACCAACCAAAAAAGCCAATAAAGTATACGAAAAAGGATTAACCAAAAGCAGGAAGGGTTTTGTTTCTAATTTAATGAACTTAACTTCTAAGTATCGCCGTGTGAATGAAGAGTATTTTGAAGAATTAGAGGAAATTCTCATCATGGCTGATATTGGAGTAAATACCGTTATGGAATTTATGGATCGTTTAAGAAGTCGAGTACAAAAAGAAAAAATAGAAGATCCAGAAGCATTAAAAGAGATTATTGTCGATGAGTTATTCATTATTTATGTAGACGATAACATTTTAACAAACAAGATTAACTATAATCCAGATGGACCTACGGTATTATTATTTATTGGGGTAAATGGTGTTGGTAAGACCACAACGATTGGAAAACTTGCTTGGAAATTAAAAGAAGAAGGAAAAAAAGTATTATTAGTTGCCGGAGATACCTTTCGAGCTGGCGCAACCAAACAACTAGAAGAATGGAGTGAAAAAGTAGGGGTTTCCTTTGTCGGAAAAGAAGAAGGTGCTGATCCTGCATCGGTTGTCTATGATGGATTAGAAAAAGCTAAACAAGAAAATTATGATGTCGTGATGATCGATACAGCTGGACGATTACAAAATAAAGTAAATTTAATGAAAGAATTAGAAAAAATTAATCGTGTGATTCAAAATGCAATACCAGGCGCACCTCATGAAACTCTTTTAATTATCGATGCGACTACCGGTCAAAACGGAATCAGTCAAGCCAAAAGTTTTCAAGAAATTACAAATATTACCGGTATAGTTCTTACCAAGTTGGATGGTACAGCTAAAGGTGGAATCGTGTTAGCGATTAAAGAAGAGGTCAACATCCCTGTAAAATATATCGGTTTAGGAGAAACTAAAGAAGATCTTCAGCCATTCGATATCGAACAATATATATATGGCTTATTTAAAGATATGATGTAGGAGTGCTTATGGATAAAAAGATTTATTTAAATAACCTATATGATTATTACGGTAGTTTATTTACTGATAAACAACAAGGGTATTTTGAAGATTACTATTTTGCTGACTTATCTCTAAGTGAAATTGCGGAAAACAATCAGGTAAGTAGAAATGCCGTTCATGGTCAAATAAAAATTGTTGAAGAAAAATTATTATTCTATGAAGAAAAATTAAAATTATATGAAAAATCCTTGAAAATAAAAGAGTTAATTCAAGGATTAGATCAAGAAACACGAAAAAAATTAGAAGAATGGATATAGAAAGAAAAGGGGTAATTTATGTTTGATAAAATTATTTTTATAGGTGAACAAGATGCACATATTAAACTACTAGATAATGTTAAAGTAGAAACAGATATTATGAATATGCCATTAGTCTTGGAAGATCCAGAAAAATCGATACTAGCGGAAGTAAAAGATCTACAAGATGGCGCAGTAAAAGTAAGGTTATTAGGAGAAATTAAAAATGGAAAGTTTATTGGTGGTGTGCTTAGAAAGCCCAGTTTAAATGCGAGAATTAGAGCGCTTGAAGTTAATGAATTCACTTTAATTGTCGGGGAAGAAAAACTAGGCGCCTTAGAATTAGGCATTAGCCCTTTCTATGCCGGTAAAAAGATTTATGCCGATATGAACGAATTATTCAGTAATCATATGTGTATTTTTGGTAATACCGGTAGTGGTAAAAGTTGCGGTGTCGCTCGGGTGATTCAAAATATTTTTACCAATCCTAAGTTCGTTCCTTATCGTTCTAATTTTTTAATTTTTGATTCATCTGGTGAATACTATAGTGCCTTTGAAAATTTGAACCAAATTAATCCTAATTACCATTATCGTTTTCTAACAACCAATGCCAATAGTGTCCATCATGGGGAAATTCTTAAAATTCCATTATGGTTATTAAATATAGAAGATATCGCTCTTCTTTTATCCGCAACAACGCATACTCAAATTTCTATTATCGAAAAAATGATGAAATTAGTGCGTATTTTCTCACAATCTGATGCCTTGGCCATTCGCTATAAAAATCATTTAATTGCGAGTGCTATTATGACAATCATGTATTCTAATCAAGGATCAGCTAGTAAGAGAGACGAAATCTTTTCGATTTTCAATACCTGTTCAACTAACGAATTTAACCTAAATGCGGTTGTTCAAGGAATCGGTTATACAAGAAAACTACATGAATGTTTCTTGATTGATTCGACAGATCAATTTTCAGAACGAGTACTATTAACCGAATATGTAAACAAATTTATCGATCCAGAATTAAATAAATTTGAACCAGATAAACAACATTTTTTTACACTACCTGACTTAGAAAAAGCGCTTAACTTTACGTTAATCAGTGAAGGGTGGTTAAGAAATGAAAATGTTTATGCTGATGCGATTACGTTAAAAGTAAAACTACATGATTTAGTCATCGGTAGTAATGCTAAATTCTTTGATTATAAAGAATTTGTTAGACTTGATCAATTCCTAGGAAGTTTGATTGTTCAAGATAATAAAAAATTTCAAATTGTAAATATCAACTTAGAAGATGTAGACGATGCCTTTGCTAAATCGATTGTTAAAATTTTTGCTCGGTTATTAATGGAGTTATCTAAGAAAATAGAACGTGGTAGTATGCCATTTAATATTTTACTAGAAGAAGCTCACCGTTATGTAAAAAAAGATCAAGACGAATTCCTATTTGGTTATAATATTTTTGATCGAATTGCGAAAGAAGGAAGAAAATACGGAATTATTATTTCTTTGATTTCGCAGCGACCAGTCGATATTAGCGAAACGGTAATTTCCCAATGTTCTAATTTCTTAATCTTTAAAATGAGTCACCCACGTGATATTGAATATATTACAAAAATGATTCCTAATATTACTGAAGATACCATCGAAAAACAGAAGTCACTTCAAGTAGGAAATTGTTTAGGTTTCGGTTCAGCGTTTAAGATTCCGTTAATTATCCAATTAGATATGCCGAACCCAATGCCACAAAGTAGTAGTTGTGACGTAGTTACTCGTTGGACAAATAGATAAAAGTGTTACCCTGGTGTAGCACTTTTTCTTATGTAATAGGTCAGAACTAGAGAATCCAGGAAATGAATTTTATTTATTGATTTTTACAATAATAGGAGCTATCTTCAAATTTACAATTTTTACATTTTAAATTACATTATTTACTTATCTAAGAATTTATCCTATAATTAAGTTAATCATACAGAGATAGAGAAAGGGAAAATGCAAATGAATAGAAAAACACTAATCGTTAGTTTACTAATCATAGCAGGAACTTTAATTTTAATGGGTGGAAGTCATGCTTATTTTACCGCAATGGCTACGTCAGATGAACAGACAGTACAGTCAGGTACTTTAGAATTAACGTATTTAACTGGACAAGATATCTCGTTGGAAAATGTAAATCCAACCGAAGAAGAAAATGCAGGAATACATCAGTTTACGATAGAAAATACTGGTACTTTAGAAGCTACGTATTATATGTATTTAGATAATATTACTCTTAAAAAGGGGGAAGCTGATGCCAAGAGTGAAAACTTAAAATGGAAGTTGTATAAGGCTAATGAAAGTTATGTAGAACAAGAAGAAGTCGCTAATGGTAATTTTAGTGATGGAAATAATACAATAGAAATGAATACGGATATAGCTATTCAACCAGGTGAAAAGCAGTATTATATTTTAAAAATATGGTTACAAGAAACAGGAGCCTTACAAAATGAAGATCAAGGGTTAATATTTAGTGGTCAAGTAGTCGCAACAACGGAAAAGAAAGCAGTAAACAAGAGTTTAGCTAATCTAATGAAACAAGAAGCGGTCTTAGATAATATCGCTAGTACTTATGTAACGAGTTCTACTGGAATTGACTTTTCAGAAATATCAAGTGATACGAATGGAAAAGGATTATATATATTAAATGGGACAGAAAATAATCAATATCCAATTATGTATTATCGAGGGGCAGTAGAAAATAATAATGTCAAGTTTGCCAATTTCTGTTGGAAGATAGTAAGAACAACAGAAACCGGAGGAGTAAAACTAATTTATAATGGCAAGCCTAATGAAAGTGGTCAATGTATGAATACAACCGGAAGTTCTACAACAATAGGAAATAGTACATTTAATGCTAGTCACAATGATAATGCTTATGTAGGATACATGTATGGAACAACGGGTTCATCTAGTTATGAAGAAACTCATGCCAATACCAATAATTCCACAATAAAAGGAGTTATTGATAATTGGTATGAAGAAAATATGACGGAATATACCAATCAGCTAGAAGATACTGTCTGGTGTAATGATCGAAGTGTAGTTCCAGATAGCACTTACACCGGAACAGGGGTAGGAATAGAAACAACAATGTATGGAGCTAGGAATAGGTTGGCTGTAAGTAAAACACCATCATTAGAATGCGTAAATGAGAATGATCGATTTACGGTAAATAGAGAGAATGGAAATGGAGCTTTAACATATCCAGTAGCGTTATTAACTGCCGATGAGATAGCGTATGCGGGAGGAGTTTTTGCAAAAAGCAATAGTAGTTATCATTTATATACTGGTAATTATTGGTGGACCTTGTCACCTCGCTCCTTCAATGGCAATAGTGCGGGTGTGTTCGACGTTGTCTCGACTGGTGACCTTAGCAACTACAACGTCAACAACTCGCGCGACGTCCGACCTGCGATTTCACTAAAGCCTGGAGTAAAGGTAGAAGGTGGAGCGGATGGGACTAAGGAGAATCCATATGTAGTGGTAGAATAGAGAAATAATGTACCCCATGCTCCTCGACTTTGCTCTTTCCACACCCTTTCGTGGAGGGGAGAGAAACATGAGGAAAAGAAGAAAAATGGAGATAAGCAGAAAAATGCTACATTTTAGATAGAATAGAACAAGTAAAAGTTTAGTTCTATCTTTTTTCTTATCATATGAAATATCTAGTCATTTAGAAAAAATTACGTTATAATATAAATGCGAAATAAGGAGGAGATAAAATGTTTGAAACATTAGGAGATAGATTACAAAATGCTCTTCATAAAATAAAAGGATATGGAAAAATTACTGAAGATAATATCAGTGATATGATGAGAGAAATTCGACTTGCTTTACTAGAAGCTGATGTAAACTATAGAGTAGTTAAAGAATTCACCAATAACGTAAAAGAGAAAGCTCTAGGGGAAGAAGTAAAGAAAAGTATTAAACCGGGTGACTTATTTGTAAAAATTGTCAAAGATGAACTTACCGAATTACTAGGTGGTAATGTCGAAGAATTAAATGTAAAAGGAAACCCCGCAATTTTAATGTTAGTTGGGTTACAAGGTAGTGGTAAGACAACCACGATTGGTAAGTTAGCCAGTTTTTTACGAAAAAAACATGCCAAAAAGCCTCTATTAGTAGCCGGAGATGTATATCGACCTGCGGCAATTGAGCAGTTAAAACAAATTGGCAAAGAATTAAATATCGAGGTATACGAAGAAGGAAAGAAAGACCCGGTAGAAATTGCGAAACATGCCCTTGATTATGCTAAAGAAAATCATTTTGATTATGTATTAATCGATACCGCCGGACGTCTTCATATCGATGAAGAATTAATGGATGAATTAAAAGAATTAAATGAAGCAATTCAACCTCAAGAGATTTTATTAGTGATTGATTCCATGATGGGACAAGATGCCATCAATGTTATCGAAGGGTTTAACGAGAATTTACCATTAACCGGAGTAGTATTAACTAAATTAGATGGAGATACTAGAGGTGGTGTAGCGTTATCCGTTAGACATCTAACCAACGTACCAATCAAATTTATCGGCCTCAGCGAAAAGATGGATGGTCTAGATAAATTTGATCCCGAACGAATGGCCGGTCGTATTCTCGGTATGGGAGATATCATTTCCTTGGTAGAGAAAGCTACTGAAGAAATCGATGAGGAAGAAGCATTGTCAGCAGCTAAGAAAATGCAGTCCGGTAAATTTGATTTAGAAGACTTCTTGAAACAGATGAAACAAATCAAAAAATTAGGACCATTAGAAAATCTAATTAAATTACTACCTGGTGCGAAAAAAATGGGTTTAAATAATATCAATATTGATCCTAAACAAATGGCTCATGTAGAAGCAATTATTTTATCGATGACAC
This sequence comes from uncultured Bacilli bacterium, assembly GCA_944350365.1. GTDB lineage: Bacteria > Bacillota_I > Bacilli_A > RF39 > UBA660 > Alloscybalousia. Next base: position 17,185 of record CALVOU010000005.1, on the reverse strand, counting down.
CTTTAGAAAGAAAAAAACCAGAAATCATTAAAGCCAGTCGCAAGACACGAATTGCGAAAGGGTGTGGATTATCCGTTCAAGAAGTAAATAAATTACTAACTCAATTTGAACAAATGAAAAAAATGATGAAACAAATGGCGAATGGCAACATGAAGCTACCTTTCTAAAAAATAAAAGAAAATATGGGCGAAGAAATTAGTAACGTTTTCTCTATCTGAATATGATAAACTAGATAGGAGGAAAAAATAATGTTTAGAAATTGTTGTTATGATAGACAAAATACGATCAACAATGAATTTAATGCAGACAATATGGCAGTTGACTTAGATATCGATATCAATAATAATCAAATGGCCCCTGCAATGAATATGGCCAATAATACGATGATGGGTGGTAGTATCGGACGACCAATCATCGAACCAATGCAAGAAAGAGTAGTTAACCGTACATTTGTCCATCAAGTTCCACACGTTTGTCCAATGCGTACTAGAGTAATTAATCATCATGTTTTCAAACATACTTACCAGCCATCTTACTCATGCTGTGAAGAAAACGTATGTAGTGAAGTACAATGTGGCTCTTGTTGTAATTTCAGATAAAAGTCGAAAGACTTTTTTCTTTTGCCTTCAATCAATTAGAACGTATCATGGTTAGAAAGTGAAAGAAAATAAAATTAATTTTGTTATGTAAACTATTTTTCTTCTTTTCTTAGTGTCAATTTTTGTATAATTTGTGTAAATCACTTGTATTCTATTGAAAATAATCTTATGATAATCGTATAGGGAAGGTGATACAGTGATCTATCCATCTATTGATAAAATACTAAATACAATCGGTTCCAAATATCTATTAGTTCATATTATCAGTAAAAGAAGTAAACAAATGGCCGCTACCGGTCATTATCAAATGCCAGAGTATAAATACAAATCTAAAAAGAATTTGGGAAGGGCATTAGAAGAGATAGCAGAAAATTTAATTATTGTCAAGAAAGGTTAAGAGATTAACCTTTTTGCGTGGTATAATATTAATCAGTAGGGGTGGTAGAATGAAAATCGTTCATTTTAAAAAACGAAAAGACGGCATGGTTAAGTTTGTCTTAGAAAATGGCGAAGAGATTCTCGCCCATGAAGATTTAATATTAAAATATGAATTATTAAGAAGTAAAGAAGTAGATACCAAACAACTAGAACAGATCCAACAAGAAAATGAAACCTATCAATTATATACAGTAGCCCTAAATTATTTGAAGATCAAAATGCGAAGCAAAAAAGAAATCGCTACTTATTTAAAACAAAAACAGGTTGACGCCAAAAAAATAGAACAGGTTTTAGAAATATTAAGCCGTCAAGGCTATTTACAAGAGAGTATTTATGCCGATGCTTTTGTTCATGATAGAATGGTCCTTTCTATGGATGGCCCTTTAAAAATAGCGGATGAATTAAGAAAAAATGAAATCAACGATGAAGAAATAGAGCGTGCTTTAGTTTGTTTTAACGAAGAATTAGAACAAGAAAAAGTACAAAATTATATCCAGAAACAATTACGGATAAATAAACGAAAAAGTAGTACTAGGTTAAAACAAAAACTAAAGATGGATTTAGAAAGATTAGGCTACCATGCTTCCATATATCAATATGAGCTTTCTAAAATAGAAGTAGATGATACGAATTTATATCAAGAAGAATATCAAAAACTATTTCAAAAATTAAGTAAAAAATACCAAGGTAAAGAATTGGAGTGGCGAATAAAACAAAAATTATATCAAAAAGGATTTCGAAAAGAAGAATAGAAAATTTTGTAATTTTTCCAAAAAATATTTACACTTTTCCTTCTGATGATTAGAATTTGAGAAGAAGGGAAGTATATAGTATGGTAAATCGAAAATATATTGATCAATTGATGTTAGAACAAGGAATCACTAGTTATCCACAATTAGCTGAGGTATGTGATTTACATTATACGACATTATTATACATTTTTAAGGGACACAATCCTGGTGTAGCTACGTTAAAAAGTATTGCCGATTATTTTGATGTAAGTATCGATAGCTTACTGATTTCTACTCCGTCAGACTATGTTTATATAGTAACAGAAGTGAGAAAGAGAAAAATAAAATTAAAAAGCAAGGAAAACATAAAATACTTAATGTTTTATCTGTTGTTGCAAGAAGAATAATTGCTTAAATTAGGAGAAAAAGGGGCCATTTACTTTCTAAAAAATACGTCTTATAGTATAATAGCTTTAAGGAGATAAGAACATGATAAATATAGATAACTTAAACGAAAATCAGAAAGAAGCCGTATTAAAAACAGAAGGTCCATTACTTATTCTAGCTGGTGCTGGAAGTGGAAAAACTCGGGTATTAACGACGAGAATTGCCTATTTAATTGAGGAAAAAGAAGTGGACCCTTACCATATTTTAGCGATTACTTTTACGAATAAAGCCGCTAAAGAAATGAAAACAAGGTTAACTACACTAGTGGGTGAAGTAGCTAATATTGTCCAAGTATCTACTTTTCACTCGTTTGGTTTAAAGATTTTACGAGAAAATTATGCTTATTTAGGTTATGAAAAGAATTTTTGTATTTTAGATAGTGATGATTCATTAAGCGTAATTAAACGGATTTTGAAACGATTGAACTTAGATCCAAAGGAATATCATCCTAATGCCATTAAAAGTAAAATTAGTGGTTGTAAAAATGAAATGGTGACTCCAGTCATGTATGAACACCACGCATCAACTGATTTTGAAAAAGTAGTATTGACCGTTTATTATGAATATGAAAAGACGCTACGAGAAAATAACTCTGTTGATTTTGATGATTTATTAATTTTACCGATAAGGTTATTTAGAGAAAACAAAGATATTTTAGAAAAATATCAACAGCGCTTTCAATATATATTAATTGATGAATACCAAGATACCAATGAAGCTCAGTATATGTTAACCAAGATGTTGAGTGCTAAATTTCGAAACATTTGTGTTGTCGGTGATGAATCACAATCTATCTATTCGTTTAGAGGGGCTAACTACCGTAATATTTTAAATTTTGAAAAAGATTACAAAGACGCCACAACGATCAAGTTGGAACAAAATTATCGTTCGACTTCTAATATTTTGGATGCTGCCAATCAAGTAATTAAACATAATCGTGAACGGAAAGAGAAAAATTTGTGGAGTACTAAAGGAAAAGGAGATAAAATTACTTATTATCGTGCCGAGAGTGAAAAAGATGAAGCTTCGTATGTAGCGAATCATATCAAGGAACTACTAGCGAACGGAACAAATCCAGAAGAGATAGTAATCCTTTATCGAACCAATGCCCAGTCTCGCACAGTCGAAGAAGAATTGATGAAACAAAGCATTCCATATCGAATCGTAGGGGGAATGACTTTCTATAATCGTAAAGAAATTAAAGATTTAATTGCCTATTTGCGTTTGATTTTTAATAGTAAAGATGATGTTTCTTTGGAGAGAATCATCAATGTACCCAAAAGAGGAATTGGGTTAAGAACGATAGAGAAATTAACCGAAAAAAAGAATCAAGAACAGATTAGTTTATATGAAGCGATTGATTCTGGTAAAGAATTAGAATTTAAAAATTTAATTGAAAAACTAAAAAAAGAGGCTGAAAAAAGTACGTTAACAGAATTGATTGACTTAGTTTTAGAAACAACGGGAATGAAAAAAGAATTAGAAAACGAAAAAACACTCGAAGCAGAAAACCATCTAGAAAACTTGGAAGAATTTAAAACGGTAACCAAAAGTTTTGAAGATGAATATGGCTTAGTCTCACTAGAAGATTTCTTATATCAAATTAGTTTAGTCAGTGACCGAGATGATTATCAGGATCCAAAGAATAAAGTGAGTCTCATGACAGTACATTCTGTTAAAGGATTGGAATTCGACTATGTTTTTGTCATCGGGTTAGAAGAAGGAATCTTCCCACATATTAATTCCTTAATGGATAGTGGGGGAATCGAAGAAGAAAGAAGATTAGCTTATGTAGCGATTACTAGGGCTAAAGAAAAATTATATCTATTAAATGCGAGAAAAAGGGTATTATTTGGTAGAGATCAAGTAAATCCACCAAGCAGGTTTATTCAAGAAATCGAAGAAGATTTGATCATGACAGAAGGAAAGAAACCACAACTAGATAAAGAAGAAGTTCACATAAAAACCAATCATGAAGAAAATTATCACCAAGAGGATGTCAACTGGAAAGTTGGGGACTTTGCCTATCACGATATCTTTGGGGCTGGTAGGGTTGTCGAAGTAACCAATACCTTAATTAGTATTGCCTTTAAGAGCCCTTATGGGATAAAGAAGTTGATGAAAAACCATAAAAGTATTAAGAAAGTGTAGGGAGAAAAAATGAGTCTAATGAATATTGAAGTAGCGTTAACTAGTGGAAAACAATTACTCGTTTCTAAACAGTTTAATGACAATTTAAGTGCCTGTTGCTTGAAGCAAATACACCCTTATCGAATCGAGAAAATAGAAGAAGTAAGTATTTATCTGCTCCCTAAAGACTTACTCGATGCGATAAGACCATTATTAAATTTTCAGGATACTTTTTTGCGTTGTAGTTACCAATTAACAGACAATAAAATTCATGCCGATATCATCAAACGAGAAGTTACTGGTCCCTATAATGATTTAAAAAAAGATACTGTTATCTTATCAGGTAAAGGGGAACATCTTGAAGATAGTTTAGAAATGTTAAGACAAAACATTAACGCTAAGAATGAACCAAATAAATACTTAAGAAAAAGGAGATAAAATGGAAAAAGAAAACATGACATTATTAATCATGGCTGCCGGAATGGGAAGCCGTTTTGGAGGATTAAAACAAATCGAACCATTTGGACCAAGTGGAGAATTTTTGACAGATTATTCTGTTTATGATGCGATAAGAGCGGGATTTACTAAAGTAGTATTTATCATTAAAGAAGAAAACTTACAGGATTTTAAAGACACGATAGGAAAAAGAATAGAACGAATTATTCCTGTAGAATACGCATTTCAAAAACAAACCGAAATACCAGCATGGGTTAAGATTCCTCAAGAGCGAAAAAAACCATGGGGAACTGCTCATGCGATACTTTGCGCGAAGGATAAAATAATGGAAAATTTTGTCGTAATCAATGCCGATGACTTCTATGGCTATGATGCTTTCAAAACTGCGGCGGAATTTTTAAAACAAAAAACTTCTACTTCAAAAAATCAATATGCTTTAGTTGGCTATAATGTAGAAAATACGCTAACAGAAAATGGGTCAGTAAAAAGAGGTGTTTGTAAAAGTAAAAATAATTATTTAACCGAATTAATTGAAAGTAAAGTAGAAAAAATAAATGGAAAGATAGAAGCTGAACCATTAAGTGGTAAACCTCGTTTTTCTGTAGATAAAAACACTTTAGTTTCCATGAATATGCTTGTGTTTACTCCGTCGATTTTTTCTTATATCGAAAGTCAAATGAATCAATTTTTTCAAACCCATGCCGAGGATCTCACTTCTTGTGAATTTCTAATTCCTGATGTTTTAAGTAACGCAATTTCAGATGGATACGCTACAGTAGAAGTATTACCGACAACCGCAAAATGGATTGGCGTAACTTATAAAGAAGATACAGAACCGGTTGTTAAAGCTTTACGAAAAATGATTGAAGAAGGAGAATATCCAGAGAACTTATGGGAAAGAAGTTAGTATTATTTCTAATTTTTATCACTACATTGTTCTTTTTATCCGGGTGTAGTTTATTTTCGACAGGTTGGACATACACAGATCTTCCTCAAGGATACGAACTAAAAAAAATCAATGATACCGAGATGGTGATTGGTAAAGAAGTAGAAGGAAATTTAGAAATCGAATTAGAAGGTAAAACAATAGGAATAGAAGAATATATCGCCGAGTTTCAAACAAGCGATAACTACATCGGGTTAAAGGCTTTAGACAATACTGAGGATAGTGTATCAGTATTATTCTATATTATCGATGCCAAGAATGAAGATGTATATGGTCCTTATGAGACAGAATCCACATATAACGCAGTAGTAGAAAAAATTGTCGATGAAGAATTAGGCGAATGGAATAAAACAATCGATATCAATGAAAATGGCGTATTAGTACCAAGCGGAGAAAAAGAGGATACTCAAAACCAAGAATAAGAAAAGGAAGAAGATAAAATGAAAGCAAGAATAGATGAGTTAGTAGATATTCTAAATGAGGCAAATTATAATTATCATGTACTAGATCAACCGACAATCTCAGACCAAGAATTTGATAAATTACTAAGAGAACTATTTATTCTAGAAGAAAAATATCCTGAATACGTACGAGAAGATTCTCCCACCCACCGAGTAGGAGGTACAGTATTAGATGAATTTCAAAAAGTAAGACATGCGATTCCTATGATGTCACTAGGTAATGTTTTTAACGAAGAAGAAATTCGTCAATTTGATCAAAGAATAAGAAAAGAAAATATTACTCCTCAATACGTTTGTGAATTAAAAATCGATGGATTAAGTGTTTCTCTTCACTATGAAAAAGGAAAATTAATCACCGCAGCCACTCGTGGGGATGGAACAGTAGGAGAAGACATTACTGCGAATGCGAAAACAATTAAAACTATTCCTTTAACGATAAAACAACCAATCGATATCGAAGTGCGCGGAGAAATTTATATGAGTAAAGAAACGTTGAAGAAGATAAATAAAGAACGGGAAAAGAATGGTCAACCTCTTCTTCAAAATTGTCGTAATGCTGCAGCTGGTTCTATTCGCCAATTAGATTCTAAGATAGCGGCTTCTAGACAATTAGATTGTTGGATTTATCATCTCCCTAATCCAGAAGATTATGGAATTAAAACGCATTGGGAAGCTCTAAACTTCATGAAAGAACTAGGCTTTAAAACCAATCCGAATAATTTATTGGTAACTGATGTCGAAGGAATTTTAACTTATATTGCTGCCAAAGGAAAAGAACGCCCTAGTCTTGCCTATGATATTGATGGAGTAGTAATCAAAGTAAATAGTATTGAAGAACAAAAACAATTAGGTTTTACTGCTCACCATCCCAAATGGGCAACTGCTTATAAATTTCCTGCCGAAGAAGTACTAACGAAACTAACAGATATTATTTTTACAGTAGGAAGAACGGGAAAAATTACGCCTAATGCTGTGTTAGAACCAGTTATTGTGGCTGGGAGTACGATCTCTCGGGCGACTCTTCATAATGAAGATTACGTCATTGCGAAAGATTTAAAAATTGGTGATATTGTATCGATTCATAAAGCAGGGGATGTTATTCCAGAAATTGGTGAAGTAAAAAAAGAACGGCGTACAGGAAATGAAAAAGATTTTGAAATGATCAAAACCTGCCCAATGTGTGGAGAATTTATTTATAAAAAAGAAGGACAAGTAGATTATTACTGTATTAATCCTTTATGTCCGGCTAGACATATTGAAGAGTTGTGTCATTTTGTCTCTAGAAAAGCCATGAATATAGATGGATTAGGAGAAAGAATTATCGAAGATTTTTACAATTTAAAATATATAGAAAAGATTCCTGATATTTATAAATTAGCTCGCTATCATGATGAATTAACAGAACTAGAAGGATATGGGGAAAAATCGGTTACTAATTTATTAGAAGCGATTGAAAATAGTAAAAAGAATTCCCTTGAGCGATTATTGTTTGGTTTAGGAATACCTAACGTGGGGGAAAAAACTTCTAAACTGTTAGCTACACACTATCAGACACTAGATCATTTGATGGAAGCAAGCCAAGAAGAATTAAACACAATACCGGATATTGGCGAAATCATTGCCAAAAGTATTGCTGATTTTTTTAAAGAAGAAAAAAATCAAAAAGTCATTCAAGAATTAAAAGAATTAGGATTAAACATAACCTATACTGGTCCTAAAGTAGAGATCAATGATAACTTCTACAATAAGACTTTCGTGGTAACTGGAACCCTAAAGAAGTATACACGTCAAGAAATAGAAGACAGAATAGAATCTCTTGGTGGAAAATGTTCTTCGTCAGTTAGTAAGAAAACTAGCGCAGTCATCGCAGGAGAAAATGCAGGAAGTAAATACGATAAAGCCCAAAGTTTAGGTATACCAATTTGGACAGAAGAAGAGTTGGAGGAAAGACTGTAATGGATCATTATAAAATAACCTTTATCCATGGAGATCAATTTGAAAATAAAGGTTTATCCGATGGAATAATCGAAAATTATGGTATATATGACGAAGACTCTCTTCATATTGTAAATCTAACCGAATACACAACGAAAACATTTCCAGAGTATTCAATTTTCAAGCAGTTGAGTGTTAGACATCAGCCCGAAGTTGCCGCCTATTTTCTTACTCAGTTAGGAATCATTGTTTTTCTAAACATGACCAAGTATGATGAAAAGAGTTTACAAGCATATGGAAAGATGGGAACATTTTTATTTCCAGATGAATTAACGGAAAAACAGGTTGAATCATTAAAAGAATTTGCCAAAACCATATCTGATTATGACGTTTCCATTAACTATGACTTATTTATCGATAGCGGGATACTAGATTCTAAAATGATTCAAAGTACTAATCATGAATCTCCACTAGAACTAGTAAATGTATATTTAAATAGGAAGAAAAACAAACAAGGTCCCAATCTATCCTAACTCTAATGAGATTAGCCATTAGATAAAATAAGAACTTCTTAATAACAATACTTAATATAAATAAAGTACAAACACAACAAGAAATATAAAAATACTCAAATCAACAATTTCATGATATAATGATACATAGCCAATCGCTATGTATATTTTTTAGGAGGAAAAAATGAATAAATTATCAAGAGAAGAAGTATTACATGTTGCTCATCTAGCGAGAATAAAAGTAACAGATGAAGAAATAGAGAAATACCAAATAGACTTAAAGAAACTTTTAGATGATGTAGATAAAATTAATGATATCGAAGTAGAAAGTGAAGAGTTATTGGTTACTCCTGTTGAACAAGATTCTGTTTTAAGAAGTGATCAAGAAACAAGTAGTGTAAGTTTTGAAGAAATAAAAAAGAATGTGCCAGCTGTGACTGGTAATTTTGTAGAGGTTCCGGTGATGATAGGTGAATAATTTAAAATTAAGTATAAAAGAAATCCACAGTCGATTAGTGAATAAAGAGATAACGCCGCTCGATTTAGTAGAAGAATGTTATGAAAAAATCGAAGAGAATAGTATCCTAAATAGTTTTATTACTGTAAATAAGGTAGAAGCAACCGAGTATGCGAAAGAGCTTTCTAAGCAAGAAGTAGAAAAAGATAATTTACTATGGGGAATCCCTATTGCGATAAAAGATAATATTTCAACAAAAGGAATTAGGACTACTTGTGCCTCTAGAATGTTAGAAAATTATATTCCTATTTACGATGCTACGGTAATTGAAAAGATAAAAGAACAAAAGATGATTATCATTGGAAAAACCAATATGGATGAATTCGCTATGGGATCTACTAGTAGAACAAGTTATTTTGGTTCTCCTAAAAATCCAGTTGATCCAACAAAAATTACTGGTGGTTCATCAGGGGGTAGTGCAGCTTGTGTAGCGGGAGGATTAGTCCCTCTTGCGCTAGGAACAGATACAGGTGGTTCTATTCGTCAGCCAGCAAGTTATACAGGAATTGTTGGCATGAAACCAACCTATGGACGTGTTTCTAGATATGGACTAATAGCTTTTGGGTCAAGCTTAGATCAAATTGGACCAATGACGAGAAATGTATATGAAAATGCATTATTATTAAATACACTAGTCGGAAGAGATAAAAAAGATCTCACGAGTGCTGATAAAGAAATAGAAGATTTCACTCGCTTGATTGGCCAAGAAGTAAAAGGCATGAAGATAGCGATTCCTAAATATTTTGTAAGTGATATTGTATCTCCAATCATCATAGAAAAATTAAATCGGGTAGTAGAAATATTAGAAGCAAATGGGAATACTGTAGAGTACATCGATATGAAATATCTCGATCAAGCAGTAACCCTTTACCAAATCATCGCAATGGGAGAAGCAAGTAGTAACTTAGCTCGTTTTGACGGGGTAAAATTTGGTTACCGTAGTGAAAACTCTTCCAGTGTCGAAGAAATGTATGAAAATACAAGAGGAGAAGGCTTTGGTAAAGAAGTAAAACGTAGAATTATGGTAGGAAGTTATCTATTAAGTGGAGATAATGCCAAAACATATTACGATAAAGCGTTAATGATCAGAAATGCCATGAAACAAGAATTTGATAAAGTATTTAAAGAGTATGACTTTATCCTTGGACCAACTACGACAACTGTTGCTTACCCGTTAGATGAAAACTTAGATGATCCAACAAAATCATTTATGGACGATGTATTAGTTATCCCTGTCAATATGGCTGGATTACCTGGAATGAGTATCCCAATGGGAAAAGATCAAGATAATATGCCAATCGGCTTACACATTATTGGTAATCGTTTTGAAGAAGCAAAAATGTATCAACTTGCGTATGATTTAGAAAAGAAGCTAAAGTAAGGAGTGAAAACTTTGAAAAGAAAAGAAATTAAACAAAATGTAATAATGACTAGTATAGCCTCATGGCTCCTTGCTTCACCCCTTGCGATGAGAATAAAAAGTATAGAGAGGATAGCTAGTCATCGTATTATCTATGTTGGTAAAATATCAGGTGATACCAATGATGATATAAACCAAGCTGTACAATATTTAAAACTAACGAATGGATTAGAAGCAAATAATGAACAACAAAAAAACAAAGAGATAAACCCAGCACTAAAATATTTAAAATTGACGAATGGATTGGAGGTAAAATAATGAATGACTATAAAACAACAGTAGGAATTGAAGTACACTGTGAACTAAAAACCAATGCCAAAATGTTTAGTGATTCATTAAATAATTATGGTGGGGTAGCCAATGTGAATATTAACGAAATCGATTTTGCCTTGCCAGGTACTCTTCCTACAATAAATCAATATGGAGTAGAATTAGGAATTAAAGTCGCTTTAGTACTAAACTGTGAAATTAATAAAAAAGTAGTATTCGACCGCAAAAATTATTTTTATCCTGATCTACCTAAAGGCTATCAAATTACTCAAGCTAGAAATCCAATCGGAGTAAATGGCTACGTAGAAATTGAAGTAGATGGACAAAAGAAAAAAATCGGTATTCATGATATTCATTTAGAAGAAGATACTTGTAAAAGTACTCATGCTGATACCAAGTCTTATTTAGATTTTAATCGAAATGGCGTTCCTTTATTAGAAATTGTTTCAGAACCAGATATGAACAGTCCTGAAGAAGCAATGGCTTACCTAGAAAAGTTAAAAGAACTTCTTCTCTATGCGAATGTTTCTGACTGTAAGATGGAAGAAGGAAGTATGCGTTGTGATGTCAATGTATCGGTATCGAAAACGAATCAGTTAGGTACTAGAACGGAAACCAAAAATATTGGTTCAATTAGTAGTGTTGGGCGGGCAATCTCTAGTGAAGCAATTCGCCAAATTCAAGAATTAGAACAAGGAAACGTAATCCATGATGAAACAAGAAGATACGATGAAAAACAAGATCGCACGATTTTGATGCGAGTAAAAGAAACGGGAAATGATTACCGCTATTTTCCTGAACCAGATTTACCTTCTTATATCATTACCGATAACGATATTGAAAAAGTAAAAGAAACACTTGAAGTCATGCCCGATAAACGACGTGCTTTCTATTTAGAAAAAGGAATATCTTCCGTAAATAGTGATAAACTAATTCAAAATAAACAACTAAGTGATTTTCTATTAGGCCTAGAGGACATCGATTTAGTGATTGCGAGTAACTTACTTTTAGGAGATATTTCTTCTTATCTAAATAAAACAGAGAAAAAAATTACGGAAACTTCATTAACGAAAGATAAATTAAGAGAAGTAACCACTATGCTAAGTACAGGAGAAATAACCAATAAAGTATTTAAAGATATCGTAGTGGATTTAATGGGAACCAATCTATCAATCAAAGAAATTATTGAAAAAAAGGGAATAAAAACTATTAGTGATGAAAATGCTTTACTAGAAATCGTTACCAAAGTAATCGAAGCTAATCCCGAAAGTGTAAAAGATTATCACGAGGGAAAAGATAGAGCGATTAAATACTTGATGGGACAGATCATGAAAGAAACCAAAGGACAAGCTAATGCCGCTATCGTCAGTCGTCTTCTTCAAGAAGAACTAAACAAATAAATAAGAAAGACTTTCAAAAAAGAGGAATTTATTGTATAATCATATATCATACAAAGATGAAATATAGTTAATCAGGTACAAGTACCAAAAGATACGTGAGGTGTATTAGATGAAAATAATCCGAAAAAATAAATTCACGATTATTGCGATTGTTTTATTTACTGCTTTAGTTTTTTGCTTATACCAAGCTAAACAACTATTTTTTCCTAATGAAGGAAAAGCCATTTATGGAGATCGTTTAGTAGGTAAAGTAGAAGTAGATGAAACAATTTATGATCAAGTAAAGGCAAAAATTACAGAAAATGAGCGAGTAGAAAGTGTTAGCTTGCGTGAGAATGGTAGAACAATCAATTTAATGATTACAGTCAAGAACGATACAAGTATTGATGATGCCAAAGCAACAATTAACGGGATATTGGACTTATTTACAGATAGCCAAAAAGGATATTACGATTTTCAAGTGTTTATCGTAAAAACTGACGAAGCAGAAAATAATTTCCCAATTATTGGTTACAAACATCATAATAGTTCTGACTTCTCATGGACAAAAGATAGAGAAAAAACAGATATTAGTACAACTACAGAAGGTGGAGAATAATGAAAAAGAAATTAATAATTATTATTCCAGTCGCGATTGCGTTATTAGTATTTGTTGGCTTATATGTATTTTTAAATTATACGGATGACAGGACCAATTTAACTGTACTAGAAAAAAGATGGATTTCCAATAATTCTGGAACCAAATATGATTTAGAAATTGTCAATAACGTACCGATTTTTTCAATGGCAGGTACCGGTGTCATTTTTGATTTTATTGATAATTTTGAAATGGATACCGAATTAGAGTTCAATAAGATTTCTTATTTAAAAACAGCAGAACCTACTACAAATGGATTACGATTTAGAATTCTAAATAATGATACTGCCTTAACAGATAATGATTTGTTGTTAGCAGAAGATGGTTATGTCGCAATTAGTGCGAAAAATGTTCGCTACGACAATATCTCAGAAATTCAAAACGAGGTAATTGGCGTATTTACAGCGGATGCTGGAGAATTAACGTATTACTTAAAGACTGGGCAAAGTCTAACCTTCAAAACTTATGATACAATTGAGACAATGATTGCTGATTACGAAGCAGGTACGATTACCATGATGGTAATTCCTCAAATCCTTTATCTAGATCAAACATTAAGTAATGAGGCATACTATACAAATTATTATTTCACAGAGATGTCCAAAAAAATAGTACTTACTCTAACAGAAGATAATGAAGAGTTAAACAATATCGTTAGAAAATACTTTGAAAAATGGAAACAAGACGATTATGTAGTTACTTACAATAAAGAATATTTAAATTATTATACTAGTGAGCGAGGCTTAAATGATAAAGCCAAAGCAGATTTAATCTCTAGGTCATATGTCTATGGTTATGTAGAGAATACACCATATGAAGTAACGATAGATGGCACACCATCAGGTATTGCCTCTGAATACATAGCGAGAATGCAAAGATTAACCAATATCGAATTTACTTATCAAAAATATGATACTGTAGAAGAATTAAAACAAGCAATTGATAACGGAGAAGTAGATATCTATTTCAATTATTTTGGTTATCAAGGAAATGAGTATACAGAAACACTTTCTCCAATGGTAGAAGAGTATGTCATATTAGCTCGTCTAGATAGTGGGGAAGTAATTAATACCTTTGAAGGCTTAAAGAACAAACAAGTGATGATGTTAAAAAATAGTCTTTTAACTTCTTATATTCAAGAAAACAGTAAAGCAAATGTCAAAGAAGTAGATAGCCTTGATGATCTAACTGCAGGGAATCATTTGATCATTGTAGATAGAGAAATTTATAACTACTATCGAAATAGTAAGTTCTCTAAATATGAAGTTTTATACGAAGATAAAATGACTAATGAATACAACTTCATGGTTAAAACAACCAATCAAGATTTTGCAGAACTATTCTCTTACATCATTATGACAAATTCTTATTATAATTATCGCTTGACAGGATTAAATTCCTTAAATCTTTCTTTATTAGAAAGAACAAGTTTCCAAGAGTTATATCTAATTATTCTAGGAATCATTCTTTTACCACTACTTATTTTAACAGCTATCTATATTATCTTAAAACGTAAGAAAAAAGTAAAAGAAGTGAAGAAAGAAGATCGTAGAAAATATACGGATATTTTAACTTCTTTAAAAAATCGTAACTACTTAAATCGAAATATGAAGGCTTGGGAGGAAAGTAAAGTATATCCACAGGCAGTAGTTATTGTCGACTTAAATAATGTCAAATATGTAAATGATAATTATGGACATGAAGCAGGAGATCAATTGATTACAACAGCTGCTTCTATACTAGTAAATACCCAATTAGAAAACAGTGAAATTATCAGAACTGACGGAAATGAATTCCTAGTATACCTTGTTGGTTATAGTGAAAAACAAGTAGATACTTACTGTAAAAAACTAAATAAAGAATTAAAAGAATTACCACATGGTTTTGGTGCAGCGACTGGATTTAGTATGATTACTGATGATATTAAGACAATCGATGATGCGATTAATGAAGCTACATTAGAAATGAGAACCAATAAAGAAAAAATAAAATAAAAAAGTGGTGATGCACTTTGAAGAAAAGAATGAAAAGATTTTTTAAACGACTATATAAGATTATTCAAAAGCCAGAAATGCGAATATTGCCCGGTCAACTGGCTTTTTTCTTAGTTTTGTCGATTATTCCGCTAGTAGCTCTCATTGCGACGATCAGTGCTAACTTTTCGTTGTCCATCGAATCCTTGATGGAAATTATCAATGATAGTCTTCCTAAAGAAATAGCGTCTTTTATTAATGCCGCAATCGATGGTAAGAGCATGAATTTAAATATTGCTATTTTCTATATTTCGGCATTCATTCTTGCTTCAAATGGACCACATTCGATGATTATCGGAGCAAATATGATCTACAAAGTAGAAAGTAAAGATTATATTACTAGACGAATCAAAGCAATTATCATGACGATAATTTTAGTTATTCTATTATTATTCATGTTAATTGTGCCAGCTTATGGTGATACTTTAATTTCTTTATTAGGAGAGGTAATTAAAGCTGAACCAATTATTACAACTATCTCAACCGCTTATACTATTTTAAAGTACCCAATTTCGTTTTTACTTATCTTCTTTTGTATTAAACTTTTATATACAATGGCTCCCGATACCCAAATTGCGAGTAAAACAACAACTTCAGGTGCCTTGTTTACCACAGTGACTTGGATTATCGCAACAGAAGTTTACTCGTTCTATGTCAATACATTTAATAGTTATAACCTATTATATGGTAGTATTGCTAACCTTTTAATTCTATTATTATGGGTATACCTATTATCTTATGTCTTTGTAGTGGGTATGGCTCTTAATGCCAGTAGAGAAGATGTAAAAAAAGAAAGTGAAACAAATAATAAAGAACAACTAAGTGTATAACTACTCGAATAACATGACAATATTGTCATGTTTAATTTTTCGAAAAAATTGTGAAACGATAAAAAAAGTGCTATAATGAAAATCAGGAAGGATTAGTGGAAATGAAGAAAATTGAAAAATTTATCAAAAAGACATCAAATAATATTAGGAAAATAGCGATTGGAGTCGTAACAAATCCCAAGCGATTTTTTATATTAATGATAAATAGAATCGTAGAAATGATTAAGAACAATATTTTAATGATTGTATTTATCCTTGTTTCCCTTTTTGCTTCGACTTTATTACGTTATTTGACAGTAAAGGATATTTTAAATATTAAACCAATTTTAGCTGATGCAGCGGTAATTATTGCTATTGGTGGTGTCAGTTATTTACTAAAGGAAAAGAATCGATTTCCTTATTTGTTAGTCTGTAGTATTATTTTGAGTGTAATTTGTGTAATTAATTCCCTTTATTATACATTCTATACATCATTTGTATCTGTATCTTTGATTGGTACTTTAGAGTATTTATTCCAGGTAGGAGATGCGGTAACAGAAAATGTATTAAAAGTTCAAGATTTTGTTTATCTCCTCGCACCAGTTGCGTTAACACTAACTTATTTACGATTAAAAAAGACAAAACGTTTTCAAGCTAGAAATAGAAATAAACGTGATCAAAAGAAAGCCATCACTTCTTTTGCTACCGCAGGTGTTTTAGCTTTTATATTTATCAGTATGTTAACTTCACTAGAAATTGGCCGTTTTGCGAAACAATGGAATCGTGAATACATTGTGATGAAATTTGGTATTTATACTTATCATCTAAATGACTTGGTAAAAAGTATCGAGCCTAAATTAACGACTTTATTCGGTTATGATAATGCCTTAAAAAGGTTCAATGAATACTATGAAGGTAGAAGTGATGAACAGACAACGATTAATGAATATACAGGTATTTTTGAAGGAAAAAATATTATTTCTATTCACGCAGAAAGTATTCAACAGATCGTTATGGAATTAAGCTTTAATGGTCAAGAACTAACACCAAACTTAAATAAACTAGCAAGTGAATCTTTATATTTTAGTAACTTCTATTCTCAAGTAAGTGTTGGTACTTCAAGTGATTCAGAATTTACATTCAATACTTCATTGATGCCAACTAATACTGGAACTGCTTTCGTTAGTTACTTTAATCGTGAATATGTAACGATTCCTAAATTATTACAAGAAAAAGGCTATTATACATTCTCTATGCATGCCAATAATGGTTCATACTGGAATCGTGAAGTAATGCATCAGTCTTTAGGATATGACCGTTTCTATAGTAAGAAAGATTACGAAATTGATGAAGTAATCGGACTAGGTTTATCGGATAAGTCATTCTTTAGACAATCTGTCGAAAAAATTAAGGAAATTAATGAAAAAGGTCAACCATATTATGG